>JAKPAR010000231.1 GCA_029779375.1 Bacillota bacterium
CTAATTTTTTTCTAGATAACAAAGCACAATTGTACAATATTTATGATGAACAATTTCCCCAAGTTAAGAATATGTCTTTAACCGAAATCATAAATAGCGAAGATATTCATCCACTATTTAAAATAGATCCTATATCTTATGCGCATTTGCTAAATATGTCTGATGTAACTTTTGTAGATGCACTATTTGATTTTACACTTCCAATAGACTCAAGAAAAACTCTTTACAATGAAATGGAAGGAGCAAAAAGACGAGTATTGCCTATAAGTCATGTAAATTGGTTACCTTTTGAATATATCTTGGCAAAATATATATTACATAAAACCAATATCAATGACAAAAAAGCTAAAAAAGCTTTGCTTACTCGTGAAAAATTTGAGGAACCTTTAAAAATCATGCCTTTAAAATAATTTATCTACATTAGGAGAAAATTTATGAGCAAATTAAAGGAAAATTTTAAAAAATCTTTTTTTATCGTGAACAAAATATATTTATATATAATATTTATTTTACTTTCCTTTGTAGATTTTACTTTAGCATTTTATTATTTCATTATTTCTATAATAATATTTCTTGGGAAATTGCTGACATCTAAACTTCCTCTAGAACCAAAAAAGAATTTTAATTATGAAACCTATTCTTACAAAAAATCAAATGAAAAAGATTTAAAAATGGATATATGGTATCCAAATAGCCCTCCCCAAAAATCATATCCATTAGTTTTCTTTTGTCATGGTGGTGGCTGGATATCAGGTTTTAGAAATCAAAAAAATAATGTTTCATGGTGCAAGTATTTAGCTTCAAAGGGTTTTTGCGCGTGTAGTATAGATTATAGATATGGAATAAAAAATAGTATGGATGATATATTATCTGATTATACTGATGCATTAAATTATATAAAGAAAAATAGTGAAAAACTGAATATAGATAAAAATAATATTGTGCTTATGGGATTATCTGCAGGTGGACATCTTTCCCTATTGTATTCAACTTATAATTCTTTTATTAAGGATGACAAAAAATGGAAGGTATAAAAGGAGTAGTTGCTTACTATGCTCCATCTGATTTAAATGATATATTTATTACGGAAAATAAGTCTTTATTTGCTAGATTCTCCGCTAAAAAAACTCTAAAAGCTAATCCCTTGGAGAAAAAAGAAATCTATGATTATTATTCTCCAATAAACTGGATAAGCGAAAACATGGTTCCATGTCTAGTTGTACATGGAAAACAAGATACTACTGTACCTTTTTATTCATCAGTAAAATTAATAAAAGAACTAAAAACTCACAATGTAAAATGTGAATTTTTAGTTCATAGAAATGGTGGACATTCTTTTGACACTAGATTAAATGATTTGGCAACTGTAAATATACTAGAAAAAACCGCTAGATTTATAAAAAAAGCTTTTGCTATTCATCTATGATAGAAACCATATTCTTTAAGAATTCTTCTTCCCAAATATAAATATATTTTCCTGTTGCCCATTCATTCATAACTACTTTTTCACCGCTATTGAGTTTTATCTTCTTTATTGGCTCTTGGGACAATTCACCATTCTCAATAGCATATACCATCAAACTATTATGAGTCAATACTACTGCTATATCTCCATTGGGTGATGTATAAACATCTGTTGCTTGTGGAACTCTCATCTTGACCGCATTCCACGATATAGCCAATTCATCATAATTAACCAATTCTTTTGGAGTTATAGTCTTTATATTAAAATCCACATAGGATTTTTCATTTTCTTCATTTAAATTAATTCTTCCTTTCATAACCCAATGTCCATTTCTCCTGACAATTCCAAAATTTTCTTCTGTTGGTTTCAAATCTATATATTTGTTTTGAAATTTAGAATCTGTAGAAAAATACCTTGTTGCCCCTTCATAGAAAGCATTTTTACCACTTTCTCCTGCGATATCTGATATTTTTATTGGATTTGCATTTTTTATATTGTCTATAGGAAGTACCTGTAAAGTTGATTTTGCTCTGTTTTGTCCTTCAGTTATTTCTACAACCATATAATTATTACCAACATAATTGATTTGCTTTTTTGTATTGTAATTATCTTCATAAGGTATTTCTTCAAATCCCATTTCATCTGACTTCTTATTTGCTGGATATGCATATATAATATCTTTTATATTTTCTTCTATAGATATTCTATCCACTCCAATTTTCCAAAACCCTGATTTTCTAGGAACAAATAAGTTTTCTGTTTCATATATTTTATCTACAGTCTTGTTTTTACTACAAATCCAAATAGTCCTATATTTATATTCACCTTCTTCATTTTGAGATTCTCCTTCTTCATAATATCTTAGTCCTAATATAATACCTGATCTCAATATTTCATCTTCTTTAGTACTTAAGGCTTTAGTTTTTCCTGCTATTTTTTCTATATAGCTATTTATCTCTTTATCATCTAATTCGTCTGATATTTTAGTTAAATGGAAAAATACACCATCAATATTTACTATCATTTCATCATCAGTTTCCCTTATAAATTCATAGTAAAATTGTTCTTCACTAGACATAGATATTACTTGCATTTTCTTATTTCTAATGCCTAAAAAATCTGGATTTACTTTATACTGATACAATAAATAATCTAAAGAATTTACATTTTTCAATTTATATGAAGGACTTAAATATATATCATCTCCTATGACTACAACTTTCTTATGAAAAAGCGCTTTTTTATCTATTATTTTATTTGCCTCTTCGTCAGAAAGACCTTTTGAACTAGCCCTTTTATATTTATCTATTTTCCATTGTCCAGATATAGGAGGAATATTGTTGTTTGGAGATATAATTTTTTCATTAGTGTCAATATCTTTAAAACCACAAGATGTGAGAATTAGAATTAAAACAATTAGTACAGCAATTAAATTTAATTTTCTCATATTACTTCCTCCCCAACAGGTAAAAATACAGATACCTTTGTTCCTACATCTACTTCACTTTCTATTTTTATATATCCTCCATGCAATTTAACTATTTCATCACTTATTGATAAACCCAATCCACTATGGGATTTGGCATTTTTACCCTTGTAAAATTTCTCCATTACATAAGGTAAATCTTCTTTGGGAATACCACAGCCATTGTCCTCTACACAAATCAATATCATATTATCTTTACTTTTCCCAGAGAAAATTATTTTCCCTCCTTCAGGAGTAAATTTAAGTGAATTGTCTATTAAATTTATAAATACTTGCTTTATCCTATTTTCATCTCCAATAATATGAGGTAATTCTTCATTTATATGCAATTCAATATTTATATCTTTTAAACTTGCTCTAGGAGTAAGCTGTTTAGTTATTTGACTCATTATTTTCCCTATATCTATTTCTTCTTTGTTTAGCTTTATTCTGCCAGAAACAAATCTTGAAAAATCCAACAATTCTTCAACCATAGAAGTAAGTCTGTCGCTTTCCTTTTCAATAATATCTAATCCATCTTTTATCAATGGATTATCTAACTCTTCTGATTTCAAAGTTATGGCCCAACCTTTAATTGAAGTCAAAGGTGTTCTAAGTTCGTGAGATATAGAAGATATAAAATCATTTTTTAATTCTTCTTTTTTTATGAGCTCTTCTGCCATGAAATTCAAAGTATCTGAAAGTTTTCCTATTTCATCGTCAAATTTTTTCTCGCTTCTTACCTTTAATTGTCCACTAGCCATCTTTTGAGCTACATATGTCACTTCTTTTAGAGGCCTAACAATAGTATTTGCCAAAAAAACACTCACAAGTCCAGAAATAAATATAACTATAACCCCAATCCAAATAAAAATTATAGCTATGCTTTTAATAGTTCTGTTAGTTTCTCTAAGAGAAGTTATGAACCGTATGATACCTATTATCTTTCCTTCCGACATAAGTGGATATGATACAGCCATTACGGGAGAAGTGTCATAATCTACATTCCCAATCCAAGTTCCCTTTTCTCCTTTTAAAGACTTTGCAACGTCATCTGACATTACAACATTTGGAAAAGACACTCCAATGGAATCCATAAGAATATTCCCTTTAAGATCTAATATCTGTACTTCTGCATCCGTTTGTTGCCAAAAAACATCTACATCATCAATGATTAAATCCTCTATTGAAGTCGAAGAAAAATATCTGGAATAAAAATCAGAAGAAAACATGATTTGATTAGACAAAAGTGCTTCTACACTTTCATAATAATAATGCTTAACCGCATTTATCAAAAATATCTCCAATATAACAACAGTAATAAAAATTACGAGCATAAAATTTCCTACAAGTCTGGTTCTAATACTCTTTTTCATAATCCTCTATTCCTCATCCTCCCTATTTCTCCATCTATATCCAATTCCCCAAACAGTCTCAACATATTGAGGATCACTAGGGTTGTCTTCTATTTTGGCCCTCAATCTTCTAATATTCACATCAACTATTTTGGAATCTCCAAAAAAATCATATCCCCATACCCAATTGAGTATTTCATCACGTTTAAATGCCTTCCCGGGATTTTCCATGAAAATTTTTATAATAGAGTATTCTGTAGGTGTCAATTCAATTTCTTTCTCATTTTTATAAAATATTCTTGAATATGTGTCTATTTTAAACGGTCCATCTACTATGAATTCTTCATCATTAGTTGCACTTGCCAAATCTATTCTTCTAATTAAAGATTTGACTCTCAATACCAACTCAGTGGGATTAAAAGGCTTCACCATATAGTCATCTGTTCCATATTCTAGCCCTGTGATTTTATCTATGTCTTGACTTTTAGCAGTTAGCATTATTATACCTATAGTGGGAAATTCTTTTCTAAGTACTTTGCATACTTCATATCCATCTATCCCTGGCAACATTATATCTAGAACTACTACATCTATTTCTTCATTTCTGGCATTTGCTATCCCTTCTTCTCCAGTAGGAGCCTCTATGACATAATATCCTTGCCTCTCTAAATTTATTTTTATAAATTTTCTTATAGAATCTTCGTCTTCAACAACTAATATAGTGTGCTTTTTTTCTTCCATCAAAAATTCACCTCTTGTTACTTTTTCATATATTAAATTATACCATTTATATCTCTTCATTAGTTACAAATTTATTACAAAAGAAAAAAGAAGGCTAATTTCACCTTCCCTTCTCCTATATATATTAATTGCTGAACAAGAAATTGTAAATTAAATTTGCTCCATCTTCTCTTTTGAGTTCTGCCTTTGGCCTTAGATATCCATTATTTCCTTCTACAATTTTTAGTCCATAGGCAATTGATACATATCCTTTTAGTTCTGGATTTATATCCTTTGTATCTTTAAATAAATCTTTATATATGCTATTCAAATCTGCAACCTTGTCATATTTCAATGCTCTAATTATATACTTTATAGCCTCTTCTTTAGTAATTATCTTTTTTGGTGCCTTTTCATCATCCTTTACAATACCTGTATTCATCAAGTAGGAATACAACTTTTCATCATTATTTAAAATATCTGAACCTAAATAGGAATTGTTGGCTTTTGCAAGTAAAAATAAGAAATCTCTTTGAGTCAATTTTTCACTAGGTTTAAATTCATCTCCAGGAAATCCAATCCCATATTGAGTTAAAATATTTATTTTATCCTTTGCATAACTTTTATCTATATCTTTATAGCTAATCTTTTCTCTTTTCACATATGGCATTCCTTGATAATCTAAAATTTCCCCTGTATTTGCATCTATATCATTTGGTCTATCTTTCTTTAAAGCATAAACCAATATAGCTTCTAATTTCTTGTTATCTATTTTGTCATATCTACTTGGCACTGTATATCTAACTTCCATTCCTATTTTATCAAACAATATATCATAAGCTTCATCTATAGATATAACTTTGTCTTTTGATGGGAGTTTCCCATTGTACCAATCTATCTCATATTCAATAATCTTTCCTTCTGTCAAATCTACAGAAACCCTTATGGCATCATCTAATACATAAGCACCATCTTCTATTCTCATGAAATTTAAATATACTATCTTTTGAGGGTCTCCCTCAACTCTACTAGAATCAGAAATTGACTCTATAAATTCAATATTATTTACCTTTTCAGGATTTGTTTTAGCTATAAAATTCTTTGCAATATCTAAAGCCTGTTTTTCACTATATTTAATTTCTTTATTTGAATTTACATCAGCCCATCTATAAAAAGAAATAAGCTCTTTACTTTTTGCATTTATAGCTACATTTGAATACTTTTCTACACCATTTACATTTTTCACAAAACCTAAATACCATTTATATTCTCCCTTGTTCTTCCAGTTTTTGTATAAATTTGCCGACTCCAATTTATAATCTTTATCTATCTCTAAATACTTTCTACCAAGTTTTTCTGCTTCTTCCTCTGATATAAGTCCAGACACGCTTTCCACAGCCTTTTGTTCATCTGGACTCAAATCTTCAGCATTTTCTTCTCCTTTAGCTCCCATATGCATATCCATGCCCTCATAGTATGGACCATAATAGTCAATTTGAACAACTTCTCCATTCTTTGCATCTATACCTACATCATTTCTAAGAGATGCATAAGTTAAATATAATCTAGGTTCTGTTTCCATGTAAGAAGTCTTATAAATTAATTTCAATCCAATCTTTTCTTTGTATAGTTCTTGAGCTTTCTCGTTTGAAATTACATCTTTTGCTTCAGAAAATACTATATCTTTATCCCAATTTGTATAATAATCTCTTACCTCACCAGTTATATTGTCCACAGTTATATTGATATTGTTCTCACTATAAGGTATTCCATTTACAGTTCTTGTAAAGAAATAATTGTATGAATCTGAATAAATATCCAATTGTTCATCTCTATCAACATATTCCATATTCTTTGCAATATCTGGGCTTACTTTCCCAATAAAATCTTTTGCAATCTTTAATCCCTGATCTTTTGATACCTTTGGCAATTTAGGTCTATTTTCTCCATAATATGGTTTATATTTTGAATAACTTAAAATTTCTCCATCTACTGTTACGGAAACATTTATACTGCCAAGCTTTTCCTTGCTGTCTGACCAATTTAAATGAAAAGCTGTTTTCCCGTCATAAGAGCTTACATCAGAACTAAACTTGTCATACTCTTTTCCAATATTGAACAATTCTTTACTCTTTGTAATAGCTTCTTTCAACTGTTTATCGAAATTTTGTTGTGCAAAGGAACCTATTGGAATCAATGTCAAAATCATAACAATTGCTAACACTGCTGAAACTCTCTTCTTCATAACAAAGCCCCCTCGTTTTAAAATTTTGAATTTTTTAAAAAAATAATCAAGTATACCACTTTTAGAATATTTCTCTATGTTTATATTATACTTCATGTAGAGGAAATATTAGTTACAAATTAGTTACATTGAAAGCAAAAAAATAAGCCCTAAGGCTTATTTCATATTAGTCCCAAGGTTCATATCCATACCCTGGACCATATCCGTACCCTGAACCATATCCATAGTAGTTGTAGGGATACCTCCTTCTAAGTAGTTCTGATATAAGTATGATGCTTATTATGTCTCTTACAATTCTTCCCCTGCCATAATAAGGTCGTTGCATAGCTTTGTACCTAGAATAGCGTTGTCGTCTTTCCATGGGATCTTCACCTATTTCTGGACACTCAGCTAACATTTGTTCATAGACTTCATCTACCATCTTGTCTACCTCATCTTCCGAAACATTTCCGGCAACTGATAGATTATCTACATTTTTGCTGATTGTACTCATTACTTTTGGATATATACGATAATATAGTTCTGGATATGAAATATCAAAGCTATAATCCATAAAAAAACCTCCCCAAATATATTACAATATCATCCTATGAGTAGAGAGGTTTTTTGGGAACTTGTCTATGCTATAATTCTTTAAATTGTGACTTATAAAGATTTGCATATACTCCTTTCTTTTCAAGAAGTTCCTCATGTTTTCCTTTTTCTTCTATCCCTTTATTGGTCAATACAACTATTTCATCAGCATTTTTTATAGTAGATAACCTATGAGCTATAACTAAAACAGTCCTACCATGAGAAAGTTCTTCTAAAGATTTTTGAATAGCTATTTCAGTTTCATTGTCTAAAGCAGAAGTTGCTTCATCAAGAATTAATATAGGAGGATTTTTAAGAAATAATCTGGCAATAGATATCCTCTGTTTTTGTCCTCCTGAAAGCATAACACCCTTTTCTCCAATATATGTGTCATACCCATTTGGAAGAGTCATTATGAAATCATGAATACTGGCCTTTTTAGCTGCTTCAACTATTTCTTCATCACTGGCTTCTGGATTTCCATATAATATATTGTCTTTTATAGTTCCTGTAAACAAAAATACATCTTGCTGTACCAATCCTATATTTTGTCTTAATGATCTTAATTTTATATCCCTAATGTCTACTCCATCAATAAGTATTTGTCCTTCATCTATTTCATAAAATCTTGGTATCAAATGACATAGAGTAGTTTTCCCTGCACCTGATGGGCCAACTATGGCAACAGTTTTGCCTTGTTTTATATCTAAATTTATACCTGAAAAAACTGTCTTTTTTCCATTGCTATAACTAAAAGATACATCTTTAAATTCAATTTCTCCCTTTACATCTTTAAGCTCTATAGCATCTTCTTTATCTTTAATATCTGGTTCAATATTCATTATTTCTATAAATCTTTCAAAACCTGTCATACCATCTTGATATTGTTGAGCAAATTCCGTTAGCCTTCTAATAGGCTGTAAAAAGTAATTTACAAACAACAAATATGCAACCAATTCTCCATAGTCAATATATTTCTTATATACAAATATTCCTCCAAGGCTTAGTACAATTAAATTTAGCATATTAGACATAAAGTTTATTCCTGACATAAACTCAGCCATTACCTTATAGGAAGCTTCTCTAGCCTCTCTAAATTCCATATTGTTCTCAGCAAACTTTTCTATCTCATAATCTTCATTTGTAAAAGATTTAGCAACACGAATACCAGAAATACTATTTTCAAGTTGAGAATTTACATTGGCTATTCGTTTTCTAACTTGTCTAAAAGACTCAGACATTTTATTTCTCTTAGAAATAGCAAACCATATCATCAGTGGAACAAAGGCAAATATAATTAAAGTAAGTCTCCACTCAATTCTCAAAAGTATAATAAAAGATCCTATTAGCATGACTAGTGATATAAATAAGTCTTCAGGACCATGATGAGCAAGTTCTGTTATTTCCCTCAAATCATTAACTATTCTTGACATTATATGTCCAGTTTTGTTGTTGTCAAAATAAGTAAAAGATAAAGTCTGTAAATGAGCAAATACATCTTTTCTCATATCATGTTCTATTCTAACTCCCACAACATGACCATAATAGTTTACAATGTATTGACTTATGTATCTCAATACAAACAGTATAGCCAAATAAATGGTCCATTTGTATAGTAGATCTATATTCCCATTTGGAATATAGTCATTTATGAAATTTTTCGTCACTACAGGGAATACCAAATCTAAAACAGATATGAAAAAAGCACATACCATATCTAATATAAACAACTTCATATGTGGTTTATAATAAGATGTAAATTTTTTAAGCAATATCTATTCCCCCTTAAAATATATTTCGACTCACGAATATTATATTCTTTTTTTGATACAAATTCAACTGACAATATTGTATAATTGTATTTAGTACAGTTAAAGGGAGGTCAATTTATGGATTTATTTTTAATATTCTTAACTGGTTTTCTAATTCACATAATAATTTCTATGGAATTCAATTTGATCAGTGCCATAGCTCCATATCTAGCAAGTTTCTTTAATATAAAAGCCAGTTCTGTAATCACATTGAACTTAGGTTTTTCTATAGTAGGGCTTTTGATACCCCTCTTGGGAACATGGGCCGATAAATATGGAAAAAAGAAATACATATTTACCTCATTAATTTTCTTTGTATTGGGTGCTTTTATCAGTGGAATTTCACATTCCCCATCCTTATTTGCCATAGGTAGAACTTTTATAGGAATTGGATACTTTTCCTTAAATGCCTCAGTCATATCTTATATAAGTGATTTTGTTCCCTATGAAAAGCGAGGAAAAGCTTCTGGAATACTTCGAATAGCTTTTGGACTAGCTCTACTTACCAGTCCTCTATATGCCACCTTTATGATTAAGTCCTTTGACAATTTAAAAGGAATATATATTCCTTTTGCAATAGTGGGAATAATATGTTTGTTTTTGCTTATAAAACTTCCAGAATCTGAGAAAGTTAATAATGAAAAAATAGATTCTAATGATGTATTAAATATATTGAAAGATCCCGTTGGACTTAAACTTTTAATCATTCAGTTTTTAACTGTAACTGCTCCTTTTACTATCTACAGCTATTTAGGTATTTGGCTCAGCAAAGATTTTAGTTTAAACCAGCTTCAAATTGGATATGTCTATACGGCTGCAGCCTGTGGCACTGTTTTAGGAATCACTATGTCTACTTTTGCAGCTGACAAAATTGGAAAACAAAAGTTTACAAAAATATTTTATACTATAATGATTTTAGCTCTATCACTTATGCCCTATTCAAAATCTTTATATTTAACAATTGCTCTTATATTCACCTTTGCTTTTGGATTAGATGGCGGGTGGACTGCCTATCAAGCCATATGTACAGAAATATATCCAGAAAAGAGGACTACCTTTATGACTCTTTTATTTTTCACCAATGCAATGATGATAACCCTATTCACCCTCATTGGACCACTTTTGTATAATCTTGGAGGATATAAATTGATTGCTTCTATTGCTTCTGTATCAAGTATTGTAGCTCTATTTTTGTTTTTTAATGTAAGCAAAAGCCTTGATTAAATATCAAGGCTTTTTTACTTTTATTCAATTCCTGCCAAGGATACATTGGATAATTTTATAGTTTTAGGTCCTAAAAAGTTGTTTAGCTTTTGTGATTCTCTAGAAAAATACATTTCTTTTTCTACTTCATTTATATTCCCAGAAATAGAACCGCCAGTTATAGGTAGCGTATTTTCTCCGTCAAAATACCAACCAAGTCTTATTTCTCCTCCAAAATCACCAGTCATTGGATCCATTTGAAAATCCGAAAAACTTATAAGTTCAATATATGGAGATGCTTTCATTTCTTCTATACTTTTGCTTCCACTTTTAACTATGAAATTTCTAATATTTCCAGTTGGTTCAATACCTAGATAATAAGAATGCCTCATATCTCCCCAATATCTTTTAAGTACTCCATCCTCAATGATTTGAGTTTTCTCAAGGAATACTCCATCCTCATCATAAGGAGCACTATAAGTAGAATTTTCTAGCTTTGGATCCAATAAAAGATTTACTTTATCTCCTATGACCTCTTGCCCTTGTACGCACTCACCCACCTTATAGGTAGAAATCCCATCATATATCTGTTTGCCATTAGCATTTATATAATAATATTTTAAAAACTCCTTTACAGGCTCTCCACTTAAAATAATAGTAGAAGTTTTCAAATCTGGAGTAGGCTTAGCAATTGCTTTTTCCTTGCTCAATTTAAGCATATCTCTTATTTCATTCTTTATCATTTCATCATCATATTCTGTAAATTCAATATTCCTAGAAATCTCTATTTCTTCACTTTCTTCTTTCCAGTTTGTAACGAGATCAAGCATACCAGAATAGCCACTATAAGAAACATCTAATCCTTTAGAATTAACAATTCTAATATACACTTTATTTAAGAACAATTCAGATGAATTTATATAACCATTTTCATATACATCTTCTTCAAAG
This sequence comes from Bacillota bacterium, assembly GCA_029779375.1. Classification (GTDB taxonomy): domain Bacteria; phylum Bacillota; class Clostridia; order Tissierellales; family Sporanaerobacteraceae; genus Sporanaerobacter. Next base: position 11,789 of record JAKPAR010000231.1, read on the forward strand.
AGACATTTAGATATTTTGGGCAAATAATTAGACACAGTATCATTGTCAAAATTGCTTTCCATTTTTACTTCTTCTAAATACTCTCCTTCATTTATAGGATAGTATTCATTCTTAACAAAACTTGCAGCAAAAACAGCTCCTTCTATACTGTTTTTTATTTCTTCTTTAGTCATAGTTGGATGAATTTGAACAGTGGAAGAACCTCTGTATTTCTTCCCATCTTCTTCAAAATCTTTGTATACAGTAACTGTATATTTTGCCACTTCTTTTCCCCTGTTCATATCAAGTTCTTGCCTTATAAAAAACAGTTCTCTAGAAGATGTTTTGTTTTCAACAATCTTCCACTCATCTAATTCTTTAATATTTGATAAAATGTTTTTTATATTCTCTATCATTATCCTAACCTCGCTTTTGCTTTGATATATGGACCACCATCAGAAACCTTGACCCACTCTTTATATCCCTTTCCACAAGCACCAGAACCAAAAAGTACCACCCTATCTGAAACCATGCTTATAGATTTAAGCAAATCTGGAACATAGCCAGTCATGACAACAGGAGACACTATCTTTCCAGTAAGCTTTCCATTTTTTATTTCCTTTCCCATCAGGAGCATACATTGAATACCCCAATTCTTTGGATCTTCCATACCACTCATTGAGCCATCTAGTAAATATCCATATTCAATAGAAGCTATCATATCTTCAAGTTTTGAATTTCCTTCTTCAAAGAAAGTATTTGTCATTCTAGTATAAGCCTTTCTCTCAAAAGATTCTCTTTTTCCATTTCCAGTTGGCTCTATATCTAATCTCAAAGCTGAAATAGTATCACATATTCCAGTCTTTAAAACACCCTTATCTATAATTTTAGTATCAGTCCCAAGAACTCCTTCATCATCAAATAGATAAGAAGAAACATCTACAGCACTAGCTGCTCCATCATGCATAACAACCAAATCTGAAGCTACTTCTTTACCTATATATTCTACTGCTTTAGCTCTATTCTTTACAAACATATCCATCTCTACTCCATGACCAAAAGCCTCATGAGCAATAAGTCCTGCAATTTCTGGAGTACATATAACATCATATTCTCCTGGAACTATTCTTTCAGCATCTAATAGAGAGATAACTTCATCAATAGCTTTTTTGTATCCAGCATCCATTTCATCTAATAATTCAACACCCTTCAATCCTGAAAAACTATTGAAATTCACCTTTACATTTTCACCTTTTCTCACTATAGGTACAAGATATCCTTGACTCCAAATATATGATTGCTCTAATTTTTTGTTTAAAGATATGAAAATTTTAGATACATGAACTTCTTCATAAAATGTCCTAAAATCTATCAATACTTGAGAGTATTTAAAAGCTTTTTTTTGTATATTGAGTAGTCTCTCCACTTTTTCCTTTGATGTAATGTTTTCAGGTAGTATCTCTACTTCACCAATAAAACTTTTTTCTATTACATCTTCTTTTATGATTGGAAATTTAGTTATACCAACAGAAGATTCTCTTAATTTTTTTATATCTTCTATTGCAATGCTATTTATCTTACTTTTCAATACCTCTACATCTTCTGGCAATTCATTGAAAGAAAACTCCGAGTAGCATATACCATTATATACTCTAAGTACAAATCCTCTTTCTGTCCAATCACTATCACTTATACTTATTCCACTTTTTTGTACTGAGTATCTTTTTCCCACTACATCTGCCCCTAATATAGACACATACTTATAGTCTTTAGAGAGAACGTTTACAATTTGCACTAGCTTGTCTTTATTTTTTGATAGATAATTAGACATCTCCGTTTTTGCCATATTTACACCTCCCTGGTAATAGAAATATTTACAAACAACACTAAAAGATATTGTATCATATATATAAATGCAATAACCCCTGTGTCATTTACAATAAACGCAACAATACTAGTTATTAGTAAGACCATATACTCTCTATGAATTTCTGGCCTTTCTTCCAATATATAAGGCAATTTGGTCTTAAATTTATCCCAAAAACTTTTAATAAAAAGAATTTGACTAAAAAGCACTATGCACCATGGTGGAGATATTGTATAAATTAAAAGTTCTTTAACCTTAACTTTTACAATATCATATACCTCTTTCTTGCCCAATATTTTTGCCCTATAAATTAAACTTCCAGCATGGCTTTTATCTAAACTATTTAAATCCATATACAAATTGACAAATAAAATCAATACGCCTAAACATATGAGAAAAATTAAATTCTTAAATGTAAAATTCTTGTCAAGAAAAACTACATATATCACCATCAAAAATAACACAATAGAAGTAAAAAACCCTCCTGTATTTGCTCCATATCTAGCTGACAATACTATCACATTTAACACAAAGTATAATATTGCTAAAATTTTCTCCATTGTATCATTTGGCAAATATTTTTTAATTGTAAAATAGCTGATAATGGAAGTAGCTAAAAGTACTCCCATAGCACCGTTGTTGAACCCATAATATCTACTACCTGCAATTAAATTGTCATATCCAATATAAGAATTATAAATAAATTCTGGATAAAATAACATTCCCAATGTCAAAAATATATAGGTTAGAGTAGAAAAAATTCCAGCTCCATTTAACTTCCTATTAGTTACAATATATGAAATACTATAGCTTAACATTATACAAATAATTAGATATGCAAAAACATTTCTATGAATATCTAAAAATCCCATCAAAATAGAAATAAATATTGTTATTATTATGAAATTGTAATAAAAAGCTATATCCCAGTATTTATCCCTTCTATTTCGTACAAAAAAATAAGTAAAATAAATTTGTATGAAATAAACAATACCGTGGAAAATATATGTTATCCACGTCATATTTATTACTTCATTATAAATAACTTTTATTTCTTCAATAGTATTTTTGCTAGGTAATACTTTGAATTTCTTTCCAATTACAACATTGCTTTTTATTCCATAAGAATTAAGAACTTCTGGCAATATATCTAAATTCGTTATGATACCTTTTCTTTTCGTAGAATCACTAGTCAAAATTCCACTCTTCGCCTTAAGTTTATTGTACATTATTGGAACTAGAGAATTGTTAACTATCTTTTTCATATTAGTCGGAACTTTTCTAGGAAAAATAAGAATATTATATTTGTCCAAATTTTTTAAATAGCCTTTTAGCACTTCTAATCTATCTTCATTTTCTTCCAACTCATAAGATAAAACCAAAATATTTGAATCTCTCAAATACTCATTTGTCTTTTCTTTTAGCCATCTTTCATCATAAACAACTTTCGTTTCTCCGTTTTCTATGAGCCCATTTTTATCACAAGCTATCAATGACGAAGAATCTTCTCCTATAAAAGCTATTCCTTCACTTTTGAGTTTCTCACCAAAAAAATCGATTTTATTTGTAAATTCAGGATACTTTCTATTTAAATCTCTTATTATATTGTCATAGCCTTTTACCTGTATACTTCCATCATTCCGTTTTATAAGTCCTTCAAATTCTCCCTCTTTTATTTTTACCTTTCTACCCGTAGCAATTGTCATAAAATAACTTTCAGTATTATTAATTCCTCTCACCTTTGTATTCATAAGTCCCATCGAAAAGGAATCTTTTCCTATTTCTTCGGCCAATTGGAAATCAAGCTCATCTAATACTATTATTATAGTTTTCTTCTCTAAACTCCCATAGGCAAAACTGTTTATGAAAACCATCAATGTAACTAAAAGAATCATTAGACAAGTATTTTTTTTCATAGAAACACCCTTTTAATATATAATATAGTTAAGAATGCTAAAGGAACCTAAAACAATAGACAATATTCCTATTGCTATTTTATATTTATAAAGTCTATCTTTTTGAAAATCTTGTTTTTTAACTATTTCTCTGTAGTTGTTGTTGTAAACAATTCTGTATTTATCACTAATTATAACATATATACCTATCAAGATAAATAATATACCAAAGATAAGCAAATTAAGCACCTCATTTTCCATATTAAATTTCTTCTTTTTGTTTTTAACAATCATTCATTGCAAATCACATTAAAATTGCAATATGAATTGCATATTTTCCCTCTTTCATATTGTTTAATATCACTGTTAAGACAAACAAACTTCATAAAATTTTCTATATCTTTAAGATTTTCATTTAAAACTTCATCAGATATATCTATATCTACTATTTCGCCAGTCTCTAAAAGAAAAAGTGAAGCCCTATTTACCTTTAAGCCATATAAATTCTCACATACTTTCGTATATAATTGAATTTGAGGAGAATATTTTTTTATCAACAAATTTTTATCTTTGACTTTATTTGTTTTAAAATCCATTATTTCAATATTGTTCCCACTTATATATATTCTATCGACAATTCCATATACAATACCACTATGCAAATTGTAATAAAATTTTTTCTCACTATAAATTTTATCATAATTTTCACTATAATTTTCAATATAATTGTGGATATATGGTGATAATTCTTGAGCTAATTCTTCTGTAGGCATTATCCCAAAAGATTGTACTATGTTTTTTAAAAGTTTCTCACTATTTACTCCAGTTCTATATAATTCACAAAATTTATGCACTATTTCACCACGAACTGCCGGATTTATAGCTTTGGTACTAGTAGACTGAAAATCTTCGTATTCATCTATGGGAAGTCTCCTATAATAAGTCATGAAAAACTTTCTTTTACATTCTTTAAATGTTAAAAATTGCGATATAGAATAAATATTAAATTGCCTTTGATTGAAACCTTTTATTTCTCCCAATATAGGAAATATATTTTCTTTGAAGGGTTTAGACTCTCTTGTAAATCCTTCCAATGTCCTTATCTCTTCTACTTCCTCTTTCTTTACATCTAAATCCTCAATCAATTCATATTTGGCAAAATCTAAGAAATCACTTATGAATTTTTTAAATCCACTTTTCTTCCCCTGATTTCCCAAAATCAATCTTTCTTCTGCCCTAGTCATTGCCACATATAATATTCTCTTGTTTTCTTCTTCCTCTTTTTCTTTTACTATGGCTTTTATTTCATCATACAATGGTGAAATCCCATTGTACTTTATACCTAATCCTATATTTTTATCAAACAATATTTGAGATTTATCCGTATTGAAACTTTTAGCCATCTGGGGAACTATGACAACTTTGAATTCTAGCCCTTTTGATTTATGTATAGTCATCAACTTCACACTATCTCCATCTTCTAATTCTATTTTAGCCTGAGATTCATCTATTTCCTTTAGTTTCAATTCTTCAATATAATTTATAAAATCAGAAATAGTTCCATTGTTCTCTTCAGTATAAGTTCTAGCCATCTCTAGAAATTTATAGACATTGGCTACTCTTTGTTTTCCTCCATACATTAGCATGAGTACTTCATTGTAATAAGTTTTCTCCAACAATTCATTCAACAAATCATAAACATTTAATAAATCTCTTTTTATAATCATTAAATCCAATATTTTTTTGGTTCTTTGAATCTTCTTAATTTCTCTATCTTCAATATATGGAATATTGGAATTCAAAGCATATAGCATAGACTCTTCTTTTTCTCTCAAAAGCCAATAAATTGACTTATCTGAAAGGCCAAACATGGGGCTTCTAAGTACTCCTACCAATGAAATATTGTCATAGATATTACTTATCCCCTTTAGTCCATTAAGTAAATCCACTATCTCTTCTTGGCTAAAAAATCCCTTCCCTCCAAAATTGTAATATGGAATGCCATATTCCCTTAAGGCTTCCTCATAAATATAATCTTCTGTACTAGATCTAAAAAGCAAAGCAAAATCTCCATATTTATAATCTCCACTATCTACTAAAGATTTTATTCGCTTAGCTATCAATCTACTTTCATAGTATTTGTTGAATTCACCAGTACTTTCTCCATCAGGAACTTCTAAATTCTCATTTTCAAGTATTTCTACATCTACATCATTGGGAGATTTAATCTTTGCATCTAATGGTTCATACCTTTCCTTCATTACTTTTTCAAATATACAGTTTACAAATTCAAGAACTGTATTCATACTTCTATAATTGTCTTTAAGACTTATGGCTTCTATTTTAGATACTTCTACTATATCCTCAATAACATCATTGAAAACCTCTACATCTGCTCCCCTAAAAGCATAAATAGATTGTTTGGGATCTCCTACAATAAATAAATTTTGTCTATCTAATTTTGAATTCTCACTTGCCAATTTATACACTATTTGCCTTTGCAATTCATTCGTATCTTGAAATTCATCTATCATTATATATTTATACTTTCTTTGATATTCTTTTCTTACTTCATCTATATCCAATAGATGAAGCACTTTTATCTGAAGATCTTCATAATCTAAATATCCTAAACTGCTCTTAGCTTTAGAAAACTCCAAATCTATTTGAACAAGCAATTCTATAAGAGTTTCATACAATTCTATTTTATCTTTTTCAGCTACTTTCAAAACCTTATCAATAGTCTCTATCAATGCAGAAATTCTATCTTCTTCTGAACTCATAGTTCCTATATTGTCTTTTAAATATAAAAGTGCATCTAAAACATTTTCATCATAACTATCTCTTTGACTAAAATCTATCCATATTGGATCTTCTTTTAATTTATACAACTTTGAGTTCTTTCTACTCTTTGACATCAGATATTTAAATTCATCTAATATGTAAAAAATATCTTTTTCATTGAACTCAACCCCTTGTATATTGTTCAATGTGATTTCTCTTACCTTTTCAAAACTCATTCCAGTACTTCTTATTTTTTTATACAAATTCATCATAGTATAGATAGGATTGTCCAAATTGTACACATTGAAATTTTTCATAAGTTCATAGACTTTTTCGCAAGAATTTATTCCTTTCAATATGATTTCTTTGACTACTTCGTATAATATTTCATCTGATTCATGATCTTCTAATACCTTAAATTGTGGATCTATATTGGCTTCTATGGGATTTTCCTTAAGTATCTTTGAACAAAAGCTGTGTATAGTAGATATATTTCCCTTCTCTAAATCTCTATACATTCTCCTCCATTTTGGATCTAGAAAAAACTTTTCTTTTATATTTTTCCTTATTCTCTCTTTCATTTCCTGACTAGCTTTTTTAGTAAAAGTAATAGCTAAAATTGATTCAATTTCACTTCCCTCATCTAAATCTCCATTTTCAAGTATATATAAATACCTTTCAACCAATACTCTGGTTTTCCCTGAACCAGCTCCTGCATTTACTGCCACATTTTTGTTTATAGTTTCAACAGCTTTTTTTTGATTTTTATTTAACTCCATTTTCCTCTTCCCCCTATCTACCTCTATATCTACAAATTTCACCATAAGGGCAATACAAATCACATTCTTTGGGATTTATAGAAAAGTCCCCATCATATATCTTCTGAATATATTCTTTCATTTCTCCTTTTATATGTTCCATCAAGCCATTCCACTCTTCATCATTTAAAATGTATTTCCCAGTTTTCTTCTTAAATACAGCTTTTTCATCCTCTTTCAATAGTTCTATACTTACTTCTGCCTTGGATATATTTATATATCCTCCAGCAATAATATTTTTATCTCCTTCAGCCATTATATATACAGGCAATTGAAATGAAACTCCATTCATCATATCTGAAATTTTTCTTATTCCATAGGAAGAAGTCTTATAGTCATAGAGTACATATTTATCCTCATCTATCAATTTATCTATTCTGTCTATTTTCCCCAACAAACTTATTTTTTCACCATCAATATCTATTGAAAAATCCTCTTTAAATCCAAATTCTACTTCAAATTCATAAGGCAACATTTTGTATTTTGAATTAGACATTCTATCTAAATCCACTCTAACTAATTTTAAAATTGTATCTGCCATATTATCTATTCGAAGTCTCCACAATTTATCTGCAATATCTATTCCACTTTTATCTAATATATTTTCTATTCTATCAACTATTTCACCTAGTGTATCTTCCACTTGAAATTCACCTAGCCCTTTCGTAGCTTCCATAAAATCATTTTTATGAAATTCATAATAACTTTTGAGTACACTATGATAGATATTGCCTCTATCAAGTGGTGAAAAGTCTTCCATAAATCTTTCCATTCCTTCTAGTTCTAATATATATTCCATAAGAAATTTGTAAGGGCACTTCCCATAGTTTTCAAAATAAGTTATAGAACAAATTCTATTTTTCTCCCTTTGTATCAAATCTTTTTTTATATTCTCATCATTTATAAATCCCGAATACTCATTGTATTCTTTAGAATTTCTCAAAATTTCACACTCTATTTTTTCATTTATTTCTTCCAGTAAACCATCTTTTCGGCTATTTAACATACTAAAATAATCCTTTAAATCTTCTCCATTATAGTATCTATATAATAGATGAGCTACAAGTTCTCTGTCGGTAGTTATCTCGTCAAAATCTTCTTTTACTATATAGTTCATATCTAGTTTTATCACATCAACTTTTTCTTCTTCCCTCTCTCCCTCAAAAATATTTAAAACTTCATCTAAAAACATAGAAGGAATATTTACCTCATCACCTATTGAACTCTCGGGAAAACTCAAATACAATATCTTTTTACATCTAGTCACTCCTATGGCAAACAGTAGACATTCTTTGTCTAATTTTTCATAGTAACTATTCCTGTCCAATCCCATATTTTTAAATATAGAGAGATTGTCTTCTTTAAAGAAAAAATTAGTTCCTTTTAAATTTGGATACTTTCCTTCAACCAATCCAGTCAGAAATACCACATCATAGCTTGTACCTTGGGTTGTTGCAGAAGTGAGTATATTCACACCTTCACTATTCCCAAAACTTATAACTACAGTTTCTTTTTCTAAATATTTAAGTAATATTTCATAAAAATCTTTCAAATGAATTTTCTTGTATATTATAGAAATATCTCTACTCATATTCACGAAAACTTCTTTAATCCTCGCAAGTGCAGAAATGTCTCTATAAAAAATATCATAATCTTCCGTTTTTTTGTAATTGTCAAGTATTTTCTGTCTCAAATTATAGCTTTCAATGATATCTAATATAGATAAACTTATTTTTTCTGGAGAAGTAAATTCAGGAATAGAACTTCCTTCTATATAAATTTTTTCAATGGAATTTTCAAGATGAACTACTTCTTCATATTTTTCTATGAAATCTTCTTCTCCACTTTCTATTCTCTTTAAAAACTTTTTCTTTTCTTCTTCAAGGAAAAGCTTCAATTCTTCAATTTGGCTATAATTTAATTTATACAAAATAAACTCTACTTTGTCCTTATCCTCATCAAAATAAATATTGAAATAGCTATTTTTGACTCTATTTATAGTGGATTTCTTGTCAAAATTGTTTATTTTTATATCTATTATACTGAGTAATTCTTTAACCAATGGAATATCAATGAGTCTTATTTCCTCATTTGATGAACTAGGTATCTTTTCTTCTCTAAAAACCCTATACAATGTATCTAAATACTCATTGGGAGAAGTAAGTACAATTGCCATACGATTTAATGGAATACCTTTTTTATTTAAACATTTTATCTCTTGAGAAATTCTTTTCAACTCCAAATACTTATTTGGAGTTTTTATCAATTTTATATTCTCATTTTTTGATAACAATTCGCTATTTTCAGTAAATAACCTATCTCCAAGTATTTCAAAAGTATTCTTTTCACTCTTATCTACATGAACTATTTTAAAATTCATTTCACTTAGAATGTTCAATATGTCCT
>JAKPAR010000234.1 GCA_029779375.1 Bacillota bacterium
TAAACTGGGGAGAGATATACAAGGAGTATAACATAGGCAAGAATAAAGGGTATGGCACTAGAGAACATAGAGAAGCTATAAGAAAATTTGGTCCTTCGCCTATACACAGGATGACTTTTCTAAAGAAAATTTTAAAAGACAATAAATAATATTATATATTTTCAAAATATTATGAAATATTAAAAATATTATTGATAAAGAGTTTACAAATTATTATAAAAATATTATCATAGGAAATGAAAGTCACAAAATTAAAGTATGAGATTAAAAAGGGAGAGCCATATGCCAAATAACAGGGAAAAGGGTATATTAGGCGAAAACATTGCAAGGGATTACCTTGCTAAAAAAGGATATAGGATAGTTGAAAAAAACTATAGGACAAAAGTTGGGGAAATCGATTTAATTGCTGAAAAAGACAATATTTTAGTTTTTGTAGAAGTTAAATCAAGAACAACTACTAGTTTTGGACTTCCCTGTGAAGCAGTCAACAGAAAAAAGCTAAATAGAATTGTAAAGGCTTCCCATATATATATAAAGCAAAATGGCTATAAGGACTATCAAGTAAGGTATGATGTAATAGAGGTTTTTTTGTCTGGAGATGTAAGAATCAATCATATAGAAAATGTTTTATATACATAAATATCGTAATATGTGTGATTTTTGTTATTACCCGGGGAATGGGAATATAAGGGGGCAACTATGTATTCAAAAATAAAGACTTGTGTATTGCATGGATTAAATGGATATATTATAGAGGTGGAAACTGACCTTTCCAAAGGCATACCTGTATTTAATATTGTAGGCTTACCGGATGTATCAATTAAAGAATCAAAGGAAAGGGTTAGAACTGCTATTAAGAATAGCGGATATGAATTTCCACTATCAAGAATCATAGTAAACCTGGCTCCTGCAAATTTGAAAAAAGAAGGTTCTCAACTGGATTTGGCTGTAGCTATAGGCATATTAAAGGCCAGTGGTGTGATCATTAATAGTAATGAAGAAATGGCTTTTCTAGGAGAATTATCACTGGATGGAAAAATAAATCATATAGATGGCGCATTACCCATGGTTATTTCATTAAGGGAAAACAATATAAAAAAATGTATTGTTCCTTATGAAAACAGGGAGGAATGTGCTGTTATTGAGGATATTGAAATAATACCTGTAAATAGTTTAAAACAGGTTGTAGACTATTTAAATGGCACAGAATGTATTATGCCTTATAAATGTGAAAAAAAGCCAGATTTTGATGAGGAGGAAGTATTTGATGTAGACTTTAGCGATATAAAAGGACAGGAAGGGCTAAAGAGAGCCTTAGAGGTGGCAGCTGCCGGAAGCCACAATATACTTATTATTGGACCTCCAGGGTCTGGAAAGACAATGGCTGCTAGAAGGCTTCCTACAATATTGCCTAAGCTTACTTTTGAAGAGGCTATAGAAGTCACTAAAATATACAGTGTTGCCGGCCTTTTAAATACAAATGCCTTAATAAAGAGTAGACCCTTTAGAGCTCCTCATCACACATCTTCTCAGGTTTCCTTGATTGGTGGCGGTAGAATACCTAAACCAGGAGAAGTTTCATTGGCTCATAATGGGGTTCTTTTTTTGGATGAAATTCCTGAGTTCAAAAAAAGCGTTCTTGAAGTATTAAGGCAGCCTATGGAGGATGGAGTAGTGTCCATATCTAGGGCTAATGCAAGTCATACATACCCCTGCAGGTTCATGTTGGTTGCCAGCATGAATCCATGTCCCTGTGGATATTATGGGGACCCTTATCACCAATGCACCTGTTCTCAAAAAAGCATTGAAGCATATTTAGGAAAATTAAGCAGCCCTTTATTAGACAGGATTGATATTCACATAGAGGTAATGCCTGTTGATTATAAGGATTTAAACAAGAATGTGAATATAGAATGCTCAAGGGATATAAGAGAAAGGGTAAACAAAGCCAGGGAAATACAGATTAGAAGATACTCTAAGGAAAATATCCATTGCAATTCTCAATTAAGCCCCAGAGACATAAAGGAATACTGCAAATTGACAAAAAATGCAGAACTAATAATGAAGGAAGCATTTAATAAATACAGATTCAGTGCCAGAACATATAATAAAATACTAAAGGTAAGCAGGACAATTGCAGATTTGGATGGGAAGGAGATAATTTCGGAGAATCACGTTCTTGAGGCTATCAGATACAGGAGTTTGGATAAAAAATACTGGGGGTAAAAACCTTGATTGATTTGTCTAAAAAGGATATATTAATATGGCTAAACAGCTTAAATATTGGCAACCAGAATATTGAGAAGATAATTTCACAGGTTGATGATATAAGAGATATATGGTATATGACGGATAGTGTTATAAATAGATTTAAGAACATAAGTTCAAAAAATAAGG
>JAKPAR010000245.1 GCA_029779375.1 Bacillota bacterium
AATAGTCCCTTCATCTATTTTTCTTAAAACCATGAGACCATCTTTCTTATCTCCACCTAAAATTCCCAATGCTCCAGCTAAATCCAGTCCCCATTCATCTGTATTTGGAATTATGACAGACTTACCATTTTTATATATATTTTTGCTCACCTTTATATATATATTATCTATAGTTCCCGTTATATAATCTCTTGAAGCTGCTGCTGCATAGGCGACAGCTACAGGCTCAGTACATCCCAATGCAGGAACTGCATCTTGTTTGACCATATTTATCAAATCTTTCATATACCTGTTTTCCACTTTAACACCTTCTTAAATAAATTATTTGTCATATAATAATGCAAGAAATATACCAAGGTATAAATGGGCATTTAACTCTTCTTCACCTTTTTACAGCAAAAAAATTTCTTATAAATGCAAATTTTTTATAAAAAAAGGCTTCCGTTGAAAGCATTTTAACAATCAAGGAAGCCTTTTTTGAAACCCATTTCGAAAAGTTTTATATTTTTCTCATTTTTGCAAATAAATTTGCATTATTGCAAATTATATTTAGACAATTTCCTATATAGTGTAGATAAATTTATTCCCAATATTGAAGCAATCTTTTCCTTATCTTCAGTAGTATCTCCATAAGTTTTTAAATAAGATTTTAAAATTTCCTTTTCATAATCATCTATTATATCTTTTAATTTGCCGCTTTTATTTGTCTTATCTTTATTGTCTAAAAAATACTTCTTAATAGTATAAGGTAAGTTTTCAAAATTTATTTCTTCACCTTTAACTACATTTACTAAATATTCAACTGCATTTTCTAATTCTCTTACATTTCCAGGCCAATTGTATTTATTGAAAGTTTCTTTTACTTCTTTGGAAAAATATTTTGAATTTATGCCTAATTTATCGCAATATTTTTCAAGTTCATATTCACTCAATATTTCTATATCTTCTATTCTTTCTCTCAAAGGAGGTATATGAATAGGTATCACATTCAATCTATAATATAAATCTTCTCTAAATTCTCCATTCAATACCATCTCTTCTAAATCTCTGTTAGTGGCAGCTACAAGTCTAAAATCAACAGGAATCAATTCTTTTCCTCCAACTCTCATAAAAGCTTCTTCCTGAAGAACCCTCAAGAGTTTAGGTTGCAAATGTATAGGTAAATCTCCTATTTCGTCTAAAAACAAAGTGCCTCCGTTGGCCAATTCAAATTTCCCCATTTGTCCTTCTTTTCTAGCTCCTGTAAATGCTCCTCCTTCATATCCAAATAGTTCACTTTCTAATAGATTATCCGGTATTGAAGCACAATTTATAGCCACAAAAGGACAATTTGCTCTATCGCTTGAATTGTGAATTGCTCTTGCAAACAATTCTTTTCCAGTTCCACTTTCCCCCCTAAGTAGTACACTAGACTTACTTGGTGCAACTTTTTTAGCTATATCTTTTACTTCCATTATTTTGGGACTATTGCCTATTATATGCTCAAATGTAATATTATTTTGCCCTTCTATGAGCTTGTATGCATTTCTTATCATATGTGAGGTCTTGTGAATTTCAATTATATTACTTACATTTCTATCTTCTATCATGACTGGGATTGTCTTTATGATGAAGCTTTTTCTTTTGTTGTTCACAGTCAATTTGACTTCAACAGGACTTGGTTTTTTTAAATCTAATTTTAAATCTGGAATTATCTCAAATATAGATTTATTGACTAGAGTACCAGCATTTATCTTTAGATAATCTTCAGCCTTGGAATTGACAAATTTTATTTTACCTTTATTGTCAGTACATATAATTCCATTGCCTAATCCATCTATTATCATCTTGGTTTCTTGAGTTTGTATGGTAAGTTCAGTTATAGTCTTTGTATATTTTAGATTTCCAGCTAATAGATCGCCCAATTTATTTAAAAATACTATAAGTGAGTCATAATCCTTTTGTAGTGTCTTCTTTTGTTCCATATTGAAAGCTATAAGCCCTATTAAACCAAGTAGTTCTCCACTGTCCATTATAGGATAACCAATAGTTGCCATTTCTGCACAGCTACCTCTCAAACTACATCCAATACATTTTTGGCTTATATTTGGATTGTCTATAAACTCTGGTTTCTTCTTCTTTGCAATTGATTCAAAAGAGCAATTTTTAGGGATTTTTTTGCCTATTAATTTTTTATACTCCCCTGTGGCTGCTACTCTATTTAAATTTACATCTACAATAGTTACATCTACGTTTAGAACAGCAGAAATAGCCTCTGCAACTTCTTGTGCTGATTTTTGAATACTAAATAAATCCATATTATCTCTCCTTAAAAAAACCATTTTGTTGGCAACAAGAATGTCCAAGGTGCTGTAACAATTGCAAGAGTAAGTGCTATTTTAAATCTTAAAGCCTGATCTTCAATTACATTTTTAAAAGAGTATTTGTAATTAAATAAAAATATAAATATAGCTGATACTACTACTGATGCTAATATTGTTATAACTGCTAGCACCTCACTAAAAGGATCATAGCAAATAGCTGATGTCAATTCATAAGACAAACCTAAACTATTTCCCAATATTCCCAATACAAATAATATTAAAGCTCCAATAATATCTGCTAAAAACCCAAATCCCCAAACTTTCATTATACTTTGCTTGTAATAGGATTTTAGATCAAATCCTAAATTTACTAATTTGAACGCAGAAAAACAAATTAGTATTACCAACGAATCAATAATATAATTGCCAACAAGTGTTATAAATACTACTGGCGGAAAAAATAATAAAAACCATATTGGGAATATCAAATTGTATAATTTTATAGACTTTTTCATAATTTATTATCTCCTTTAGATTGAGTCCGTCTCAAGTATATTATAAACTTATTGGATATGTTCCGTAGAGTTTACCTGCTTCCATGAACATTTCTATATTCTCTATTGGCGTATGCATTGGGATTTGACAACCTGTACTTAAAATATAGCCTTTTTTAGAATCATGACCTTTTCGAATGCATTCTTTAACTGATTTGAAAATATCTTCTTTAGTTCCTAAATGCATTACATCAACTGGAGGAACATTGCCTGTTATCACTACTCTATCTCCCATTATCTCCTTAGCCTCTTCCAAATCCTCTACATTGTCTATACTGAAATTAGAAATTCCTGTATTGACAACATCCTCCCAAATCTCCTTACTCTTTCCACATATATGTATGCTAGGAGCACTGCCTGTTTTCTCTTTTATCTTATCTACATTCTTTTGAAGTGCAGGTAGAGAAAACTCTCTAAACTGTTTAGGGCTTATAAGGCTAGTAGATGATACCGGATCAGCAAAGCCAATAGATACACCTAGTTTAGCCACTTCCTCTATATACCTATTGTTAGCTTCTGCCACTATATCCATTAGAGTATGAATCTTTTTGGGATATTTAATCATCCATCTCATCAAATTTTCTGTTCCCACTACAGAAGCTGCTACACTAAATGGACCAGACATAGAAGCACTGACATCTACTTCATCTGCAAGTGCATCCCTAGTTAACCTTATAGCTTCAATTAAAATTGGTAAAATCCCATCCTTTTTTGGATCAGGAAGTTTAAGTGATTCTATTTCATCTACAGATTTTACAGCAGGCTCTATCAAATAAGAGATGCCGTAATCAGGATAGCCCACCTTAGAACCCATAGCCTCAGCAACCCCTCTAAGACTAGTAGATATTCCCACACTATCATGGCGAAGTCTCCTAAACAAAGCTATTTCTAATTCCGCCATAAGCTCTGCCGAATGATAATAATCACTAGCCTTTGCCCCAATAAAAGGTACCATTGTGACCCCCATATCCGGGATACAAATCACTCGATCAATTTCCTCACCTTTAGAAAAAGCCTCCATTCTCTCTTTTGGTGTCATCTCTTCCCTAATCAATTAACACACTCCTTTTGTACATGTCAATATTTTACATCCCAATGTTTTTTCTGCTTCTCTCAATGCAAAATTGTGAGCATCTAAATCAAAACTAGCAACTCCATCTTTATATATATTGACCTTATATCCTAAATTTCGAGCATCTGCACAAGTATATAATATGCATATATTTGTACAAACTCCAACTACATACAATTCATCTATTCCTTTTTCCCTTAAATAAAGATCTAAATCCGTTCCAAAAAATGCACTATATCTTCTCTTTTTTATTATTTTATCTTCTTTCTTTACTTCAAGCTCCTTTATAATTTTGCTCCCTTCAGTATTAGCTAGACAATGAGGTGGAAACATATCAAATTCTTTGTCATCAATTTCGTGATTGTCACAGATAAAAATCACTGAATCTTTTTCCTCTCTAAAACTTACTATTTTTTCTCTAATAAAATCAACTATTTCCTCCCCTGCCTTTCCTGTATACAATAATCCATTTTCGTAAATAAAATCATTTAGCATATCAACAACTAGCAAAGCCTTCATCTT
>JAKPAR010000264.1 GCA_029779375.1 Bacillota bacterium
ATCTGATTCTAGACTACCTATAAGGAATTGAAACTCAAATAAAAAGGTTGTACCCTTGAAGAAAATAGGTTGATTCTAGACTACCTATAAGGAATTGAAACGCAACTTCAACTACATCCATTTCCCCTGATACTCCTAGATTCTAGACTACCTATAAGGAATTGAAACTCATTTACTCATCTCCTTTTTGTTGTGTTGCTATTTCGATTCTAGACTACCTATAAGGAATTGAAACTAATTTGGTCTAATGAATGAAGTTCCTACCGGGTATTGATTCTAGACTACCTATAAGGAATTGAAACTTCTGTGGCAAGGAGTTTAACAATCTAAAATAATGTCGATTCTAGACTACCTATAAGGAATTGAAACAAGATATAGAAAAGAGAAAACCTCAATATGCAAGTGGATTCTAGACTACCTATAAGGAATTGAAATCTATCTATGAATATGAAATGTTTTAGAGATAAATGAGTAAAAATGACAGTGTTTGAATATATGTGGATGTTGCAAAAAATTCTTGATATAATAAAATTGGAAAAATAATATAAGGAACATATGGAGATGATACTTTGACAATTAAATTTGGAATGCCTACATTGATAGGGAAAAGGAGTATTTTAGGAAATGTTTTTTTGTGCAAGGAACTTGGATTGGATTTTATTGAGCTTAATATGAATTTGCCTTATTGTATGCCTAATAGCAATACATCTTATGAATTGTTGAAAATTCGAAAAGAATATGGTATAGAATTTACTTTACATTTTCCTGAAGATATTGATTTTGGCTGTTTTTATGAAGAAATAAGGCAGGCAAATATTAGATTATTTAAAAATATTGCTACATGGGGAGCTGAGTTTGGAGTTAAAAAAATAAATATTCATTTGAATCCGGGAATATATTTTACATTGCCAGATGAAAAAATATTTGTATATGAAAAAAATAGTGAATTATTTATGGAAAACCTTATAGATTCCTTAAGTCAAGTAGTCCAAATTGCAAAACCCTTAGGAATATTAGTGTGCATTGAAAATATGCAAATAAAAGGATTTGTTGAAGAGACTTTTAAAAAATTAGCTAGTGTACCGGATGTTTATTTTACATGGGATGTAGGGCATGATGCTATGTGGGGATACAAAATAGAAAAGATATACACAAAATATCCACACAAAGTTAAGCATATGCATCTACATGATTATAATGGGAAAAGTGATCATCAGCCACTTTTTACTGGAGAAATTTCATTGGAGGAAAGATTAAAATTTGCCTATGAAAATGATTTGACTGTAGTTATAGAAACTAAAACTCAAGCAGCTTTAAAGCAGTCATTAGAAGCGTTGAGTCTAAAGAATGATATATAATAGCACAAGGGTTACTTCAAACCGTCCCCTTGTGCTTTAGTATTCTTTGTCTATTGTTATGATGCAGTTATACTGAGGGCTATTCTTTTTTATGGCATTGGAAATATCAAGTTTTATGTCTTCTTCTGTAATGTTTTTATTTAATTTACTCCCATCTACAACAATGTCAAATATGAGATTTTTTTTATCTCCCTCACCAACTATTCTAAAATCATGCATAGATTTTATTGCTGTATTGGCTTTGATTATTTTTTCTACTTCATTTCTAGCTTCTACAATTTCTTTTGTATCCATACAAATAGGATCCATGTGAATCACCAAATGCAATTCAAGTTTTTCACTTAGTTCTCTTTCTGCTTTGTCAATTACTTCATGAATATCCATCACATTGATATTTGAAGGAAATTCTGCATGGATTGAGGCCATAGTTCTTCCAGGACCATAGTTGTGTATGATTAAATCATGTACACCAGTTATATATTTATATGAGAGTACACCGTTTTTTATAGAATTTATAAGTTCTTCACTAGGAGCTTCACCAATTAGGGGATTTATAGTTTCTTTTACTAGATTGAATCCTGCATAGAGTATGGCAAAAGCTACTAGAACTCCTATATACCCATCAATGGGTATATCAGTGAATAAGGATGCCAATAGAGATATTGCTACTACAGAAGTAGTGAAAACATCACCTAAAGCATCTGTAGCTGTAGCTTTAAGAGCAGATGAAGAAATTTTATCTCCCAATTTTTTATTGAATATACTTAACCAAACTTTAAAGAGGATTGAAACCAACAAAATGATAAAAGGTATCCATTCAAATACTACAGCTTGAGGATTCATGATACGATTGATAGAAGTTTTTATAAATTGAAATCCTACCAGCATGACCATAAAAGCAACGATCAAAGCAGATAAGTATTCTATTCTGCCATGACCATAAGGATGTTCTTTGTCAGGTGGCAAACTTGAGAGTTTAAATCCTACAATTGTAATAATAGAAGAAGCTGCATCGGACAGATTGTTAAATGCATCTGCCAAAACAGCTATTGAGGAGACTATAATCCCTATAGTCAATTTAATTATAAATAGAATCAAGTTGACTATAATTCCAACTATTCCAGCTAGATAGCCAACTTTACCTCTAACTACATTATCTGAAAAATCAGTATTTCCCTTTGTTGCAAATTTCAATAAAAAATCTGTTAACATGAAGTACCCTCCCAAAATATTATGTTATGTAGTATAATAATTATATCACAATTTTGCATAGAGAATAAAAAGTGTAGTTGACAATTTTAAGAAAGAGGGGGCGGAATAAATTGAAAAAAATAAGTTGGAGCATGATTGTATTGTTGATGGCTTTATGGATATTTGGAGGATTTAGTTCAGAGGTTGTGGCGGATAGTCAAATTAAGTTAATACTAGATGGGAAAGATATTACTTCGCTGGGAATGCCAATAGTTGAAAATGACAAGGTTCTTGTACCAATTGAGGGCATTGCCCAAAAATTTGGAGCGAAGATTATTTTAAATGACAAAGATAATACGGTTAAAATTGAGAAAAATGGGAATTCAACCACTTTAAGAATTGATAGCCATTTAGTATTGTATGAAAATCAAGAAAAAACTTATGCTTTAAGTGATATACCTACCAAACGCATAAATAATCGTGTTTTTGTGTCTCTTGATTTATGTAGAAATGTACTAGGGTTAGGAATTGAGTGGGATAAAGACAATAAAATTGTTCGAATTG
>JAKPAR010000269.1 GCA_029779375.1 Bacillota bacterium
GTAATTGGTTTCTTGGCTGGAACAATTTTAGGCGTACTAATAGCTATACTTCTCTGGTGGTCAGATTTTTGGGCAAAAGTATTAGATCCATATTTAGTAGTTTTAAATAGTCTTCCTAAAACAGCTCTTGCCCCTATAATTATATTATGGGTAGGTGCAGGATATAGTGGAATCATCGTGACAGCTATTACAGTATCCATAATTATCACTATAATGAATGTCTACAATGGCTTCATAAGTGTAGATGCAGATAAAATAAAATTGCTTCAAACTTTTGGTGCTACAAAATCTCAAATATTAAAAAAAGTGGTATTGCCTTCAAGCATACCTACTATCATCAGCACTTTAAAAGTAAATATTGGTCTTTCATGGGTAGGTGTCATTGTAGGAGAATTTCTTGTGTCTAAAGCAGGTATTGGATACTTGATTGTATATGGTGGGCAAGTGTTTAAACTAGATTTAGTAATGATGAGTGTATTTATATTAGCTATAATATCTGCCCTTATGTATCAACTAATTGCTTTTTTTGAAAACAAATTTACAAAATGGCAACAATAAATGGAGGTTAAAAACCTCCATTTATTGTTTAGTTATGATTATAGGTCCATCCTTAGTTATAGCTAATGTATGTTCATATTGAGCTGACAACTTTCCATCTAATGTTCTAGCCGTCCATTGATTTTCATCAATTTTGCAATGATATGTTCCTATATTCACCATTGGTTCAATAGTCAAAACCATTCCTTCCATAAGTCTAAGTCCTCTTCCGGGACGACCAAAATGAGGAACTTGAGGATCTTCATGCATGTTTCTCCCAATACCATGCCCAACAAAGTCTCTCACAACAGAAAAACCTTCCCCTTCTACATAAGCCTGTATAGCATGAGAAATATCTCCTATCCTATTTCCTATAACCGCTTTTTCTATCCCTATATACAATGCATTTTTTGTTACTTTCAAAAGTTTCTCTGCTTCAGGTGAAATATCTCCAACAGCATAGGACCAAGCAGAATCTGCAAGCCATCCATCTAAATTCACAACCATATCTATAGTTACAATATCTCCATTCTTCAACGGCTTCTTGTTGGGAAACCCATGACATATTTCATCATTTACAGAAGCACAGGTAGCAAATGGATATCCTTCATAACCCTTTTGCTCTGGTGTTGCACCATGTTTTTTCATATATTCTTCCGCAAACTCATCTATCTCTATTGTAGAAATACCTGGTTTGATTATTTTAGCAATTTCCTTATGACAATTTGCAAGTATTTCTCCTGCTTTTTGCATCTTTTCAATTTCTTCCATAGTCTTTATTATCACCATATTTTCATACTCCCTTCAATTTATTCTTTTGCCCTTTTATTTATAATTTCAATAAATCTCTCATCTTCATAGAGATTTTCTAAATCTTCATCAATTTTCATTATATCTATGAATTCAGGATACAAAAGCACTGACTTTCTCAAGTCCTTTATGGCCTCATCTTTTTTATTTAACTTTGAATAACAACAAGCTCTATTATAATACAGATATTCTGCTTCAGGATTGTATTTAATTCCTTCAGTCAAAACTTCAATTGCTTCTTTAATTTTCCCCTGTTCTATATATATAACAGATTTGTTTAAAAAAGAATAAGGATATGTATTGTTTTTAGCTATTGACTTGTTGTAATACTCTACAGCTTTTTTATAATTGTTCATTTTTTTGTATATAACCCCCATATTAAAAAGAGCCTTATAATAATCTGAATTTATTTCAATACTTTTTTTTACCATTTCATAAGCCTTGTCGTATTGTTTTATTTCTTCATAAATAGAACCTAGATTGTTATATGCTATATAATCATTTGGAGACAATTTAATTACTTTTTTATAATACTTTATAGCTTTGTCTTTTTCCCCCATATCATCATATATATTGGCTATGTAAAAATAAGCTCTATCATATTCAGGATTTATTTCTACAGCTTTTAAATAACTTTCCAGAGCCTTTTCCTTGTTTCCCATTCTTTCATATATTGTTGCCATACCATAAAAAGCCCCTGATTCTTCATCATCTATATCCACTACTCCTTTATAAGCTTTCAGTGCTCCCTCTAAATTGTCCATTTCATCATAAATAAATGCTATATTATACAAAATATCTATGGTTTCATCTTCGTCACCAGGAAAATCCAATGCTTTTAAATAAAATTTCACAGCTTTTTCTTTAGAATCCTCCAAATAAAAATTTTCAGCTAGTATTATATAATTATATCTTCTGTCAAAATCAGTTAAGTAACTTTTCATGAATTCTGCACCTCTTAATTTTTATTGTCTTCTTATAGTTTATCATATTTTATAGCTTATATATTAATAATTAATTTTTAAAAAAATAAAAATGGAGGATTTATTCCTCCACTTTAAGTGCTCGCATTGAATTCAATATAGCAATTACAGACACTCCTACATCAGCAAATACTGCTTCCCACATAGTTGCTACACCAAAAGCTCCCATAATAAGTACTATAATTTTTACTCCCAAGGCAAGATAAATATTTTGGGTAACAATTTTCTTAGTTCTTCTTGCTATTTTAATTCCTGTTGTTATTTTTTTAGGTTCATCTGTCATTATAACTATATCAGAAGCCTCAATAGCTGCATCTGAACCTAGCCCTCCCATAGCAATTCCGACATCTGCTCTAGCTAAAACTGGTGCATCATTTACTCCATCTCCCACAAAAGCAACTTTGCCTTTACGGCTACTCTCATTCATTATTTTTTCTAAAACACTAACTTTATCTTGTGGCAAAAGTTCTCCATATACACTATCTATACCCAATATCTTTCCTACTTTGCTAGCTACATATTGATTGTCTCCTGAAAGCATGATAGTTCGCTTAATTCCTAAATTTTTTAATTCCATTATAGTATCTTTTGCATCTTCTTTTATCTCATCAGATATAATTATATATCCAATATATTCATTATTTTTAGCCACATATACAATTGTACCAAAGCTTTCCTTATCCTCAACTTCGATATTTTCACTTTCAAACAATCTTTTATTCCCAATCATTACCTTGTTTCCGTTTATTTCAACCTTTACTCCCATGCCCGATATTTCTCTATAGTCTTTCAATAGACTTTCATCTAGTTTTCCTTCATAAGCTTCTATTATAGACTTACCTATTGGATGATTTGAAAAAGCTTCTCCATGAGCTGCAAGGTAAATGACCTCATCTTCTGTAAAACCCTCTTTAGCATTTACTTCAGTTACTTTAAATACGCCCTTTGTGATAGTTCCTGTCTTATCCATGACAAGAGTATCTACTTGATTTAAAGCTTCTAAATAATTCCCACCTTTTATGAGTATACCAGATTTAGAAGCTCCTCCTATACCACCAAAAAAACCTAATGGAATAGATATAACTAATGCACAAGGACAAGATATAACTAAAAATATCAGTGCTCTATAGACCCATTCACTTAAACTAAGCTTAAATATAATTGGCGGTATAAAAGCAATAAAAGCAGCACTAATAACCACTATTGGTGTATAATATCTAGCAAATGTAGTTATGAAATTTTCAGTAGGTGCTTTCTTGCTTGAAGCATTTTCTACCAAATCAAGTATTTTTGATACTGTTGACTCACCAAATTCTTTTGAAACTTCTATAGTTAAAAGTCCACTATTATTTACATATCCACTAAAAACACTATCTCCAGCCTGTACAACTCTAGGAACATTTTCTCCAGTTATATTTGAGGTATCCACAGTAGATTTACCTTCGACTATTACTCCATCTAGTGGAATTTTTTCTCCTGGTTTCACAATTATATAATCTCCTACATGGACATTTTGTGGATCTACTTTCACTAACTCATCACCATTCTTTACATTTGCATAGTCCGGCCTAATATCAAGAAGAGATTTTATAGACTTCCTAGAATGGTTAACTGCCATATCTTGAAACAATTCTCCAATCTGATAAAATAGCATAACAGCTACACCTTCAGGATAATTCCCTATAGAAAAAGCTCCTATGGTTGCCAAAGCCATTAAAAAATTTTCATCAAATACCTGACCATGAGCTATATTTTTTAAAGCTCTAACAAGGATTTCCCCACCAACAACAATATAACTTGCAAAGAAAAATATAAACTCTAAATTCCCCTTGAATTTAAACAATATGGGAACAATAAACAACATGGTCCCTATTAAAATCTTCATTATTTCACCTTTTTCCACTTCTCCATGACTATGATTATGACCATGATCTTTCTTGTCATGAAATTCACTATCTATTATTTTTACATCTGGTTCAACTTTATTCACAATAGTTTTTATTTCATCTACTATTTCATCTGAATTGTTCTCACTTTGTATTTGAACCTTTAATTTCTTTGAAACAAAATCCATAATTGCAATATCTACTCCATCTATATCATTGGTCATCTTTTCAATTTTATTTGCACAATTTGCACAATTTAGTCCTTCCAAAATTAATGTTTTTTCAACCATGATTTCTTGCCCCCTTTTCATAATCAAACATATGAATAAATGTTCATATGTTTGATTATATTTTACTCCAATTTTGTTTCTGTGTCAACAAAAAGGAATAAAAAAAGCAGCTAAGCTGCTTTTTTATATATAAAATTCTCCTATCGATTTATAAAAAACTTTATCTACTTCTCTGCCTTCATCATGGAGTAATTTCCATTTCCCATTTAATCCAATTGACTTTGCCATGTTTTCAAAATAATACATTATAATCCCTGCATCTACTAAACTATATTTATTGTCAGTACACATCAAAGTCAATACAATTCTATCATCTTTTAATATAAATCTCCAAGGTTGATTATTGTAACTAGATGGCGCAAATCTTATATAATAAAACAAATCACTCAATCCTCTATTTTCTAACTCATCCATGTCAATTTTGTTTCCTATTTCATCTTTATAAACTATCTCCTCTATAGCTAATCTACAGCTTTCTCCTTCTTGACCAAATGGATTTTTGGCTACTGGATACCCTATTGCAAGTAAATAATCCACCTTCCCATTTTTAAGCTCAAACAATACCTTCTTTATATCTTCTTCTACATCTACAATGTTTATCCAGCAACTACCCAAATTCAATTCTGATGCCTTAGTTATTAAACTTTCCATTGCATATGAAGCGTTTATGATACATTCATCTGATTCATCTAGAAATTCTAATGCAATGTAATGAGGACTTTTAATCATGACACCAGCATATCCACCTTTTCCACTGAGGGCTTTATAAACTAATTTCCCATCTTCAACTAATATAAATTTAAAATTATTATTAGCCGTATTAGATTCCAATTTCCTCCCATAGTCCATCAATTCTTCTAATACTTTTTTATCCACATTTTTTTCTTTAAAATCTCTTATAGACTTTCTATTTTTTAAAAAATTACTCATCAACATTTCCGCTCATCCTTTCTTTATTGTCTTCTATCTATTTATACCACTCCACTATAAATTCAATCTCATTTAAGCCAATTTCAAAAATATCATAAATCGTTTTAAATAATCTATAAGCTGAAAGTGAACAATCAATGAAGAAAACACTCCAACAGCCATGCCAGCTAGAACATCTGTCGGATAGTGAACACCCAAATACATTCTAGATATTCCAACTAAAAGTGCAACTAAAAGCATCGGTATAGCTATATAAGGAAAATTTAAAGCCATGATTGTAGCTATAGAAAAACTGGCTGTAGTATGTCCTGATGGAAAGGAATAGTCTTTAAGAACAATATTGAAACGATTTACACTGTCAAATCTATTGAAGGGTCTTTCCCTTTCTAATGTTCTCTTAAGTATTTGGACAAATATCTGACTTAAAGTGAGAGTAGTAAGCCCTTCTAGCCCTATAAGTCGCATTTTATTTTTGCCAAATATAAACAATGACATCATAAAACCAGTTGTAAACCATCCACCACCTAAATTCGTCACATAATACATAAACTTATCTAAGAATTTATTTTTAATTGTATCATTAAACCAATGAAGCAATTTTTTATCGAAAGTTTTAACTCTTTTTTTATTTCCCATACTATCACCCTACGGTTTATTTTAAGTTTAGTATAGAACATTAGTACCAATTTTGTAAAGTGTTAACGCAAATAAAAGGTAGAGAATACTCTACCTTATGCTTTACTTCTATTTAATTTTATACTCCAGTTGGATAAAAACCATCCTAAAAATCCTCCAACCACATATCCAAGAACAAGGAAAACACTTCTGAATCTATCACCATTGTAGAAAAGATCTTCGAATATCCAAACAAACATTATACCCATAAGAAGTGAAAAACAAATACTTACTCCTACTTTGAAAAATGTTTCAATATTCTCAAACTCCAATGTTTCTCCACTTCTCTCTAATTTATTCTTATCAAAATTGTCATTTGCAACTATTTGATAGACTTTCCCAATATTTTCTATTTTCAAAATATCTTTATTTGTTTTTATTTCTTCAGGAATATCCTCTTTAAAAGCCACTTGTATTTTCCTCACTCTAGTCTTTAATTCATCTATACTTTCTTCCATAAGTACTCTTCCTTCATGAATTATTCCTATGTGGTCACAAATTTGCTCAAGTTCTCCTAAATTGTGAGTAGATATAAGAACAGTGGTATCGTTTAAACTCACTTCCTCAACTAAAAGATTTAGTACCTGCCTTCTCACAACTGGATCAAGTCCAGATGTAGGTTCATCTAATATAAGTACCTTTGGCATTATAGATAAGTTTACCAATATAGATAATTGAGTTTTCATTCCTTTTGATAAGTACTTTATCTTTTTGTTTTCATCTAATTTAAAAACCTTCTTCAAGTTTTTAAATCGTTCTTCGTTCCACATAGGATAAGCATTTCTATAAAATTCAATCATATCTTTTATTTTAAAATTTGGATAAAAATATTGAAAATCAGAAACATATCCTATTCTACCCTTGATACTTGTATTTTTTAGAATATCTTCTCCACAAATAAGTGTATTTCCTCTTTCAGGTTCATATATGCCTACCAAGCATTTAATCAAAGTAGTTTTTCCCGCTCCATTTGGCCCTATAAGCCCATAGATAGAACCACTCTCAATATTTATACTTACATTATCTAAAATCTTTGTTCCACCCAGATATTTATCAATATTTTGAGTTCTAATCATCTTCCTCCACCCCCTTCAATTCTTTCAATAAACTCTTTATCATCTCATATATATCTTCTTCCTTAAATCCCATATAATAAGCTTCTACTATACCTTTCTTAAAAATTTCCTTTACTTCCATGAGTTTTTCCTCATCCTTTCTAGGCTTATAATCTTCCGATACAAAAGTCCCTTTCCCCCTTATAGTAACTGTCACTTTTTGTCTTTCTAATTCCTGATATGCTTTTTGTATAGTATTTGGATTTAATGTCATCATCTTGGCCATTTCTCTCACTGATGGAAGTTTGTCTCCCGGCTCAATGATTCCCTTTAGTATTCCTTCTTTTATCTCATTTACAATCTGCTCATATATTGGAGTGCTACTAGTTGCATCTATATTTATCACTTTCTCACCTCCACTTGATATACTTCTTATGTGTATTATGTGTATTATGCGTACTATTTGAACTAATACACTATAAACAGTATAATGCCTTACGAAAAAAAAGTCAAGTGCCTTTGATGTTTTTTTGTTATAATTATGTATAAATTAGAAACTCTTGAAAGGGAGATACTAAAAATGGAACTAAATAAATATCAGAAAAAAGCAGTTTCTCATGTAGATGGTCCAGCTTTGGTATTAGCAGTTCCTGGAGCTGGGAAAACTACAGTTCTAATCCACAGAACAAATAATCTAATAGAAAATCACAATATAAATCCCGATAGTATCCTTTCTATGACCTTTAGCAGAGCTTCTGCCAATGATATGAAAGCAAGATATAATACTACATTTCCTCATTCTCAATCCCCAACAATAAGATTTTCTACTATCCATAGCTTTTCTTATACTATACTTAGAGAATATGCCTATAGAAAAAATATAAAATATATTTTAATGGAGGGGAAAAATGCACCTATAAATAAAAACTCACTTCTTAGAAAAATTTATCTTGAAATAAATGGTGAATATATTACTGATGAAAGACTTGAAGGCATTGCAAATACTATTGGATATATAAAGAATATGTGTTTTGAAATAGATGATTATATGCTTAACAATAAAGTAGAAGTAAATAATTTCAAGGAAATATATATGTATTATGAAAACTACAAACTACAAAATCATCTAATAGATTTTGACGATATGTTAGTTCTTACATATAAAGTATTGAAAGAAGATAAATATTTATTAAATAAATATAGAAACAAATACAATTATATACAAGTCGATGAAGGACAGGATACTTCTAAAATTCAAATGGAAATAATAAAAACCATTGCATATCCAAACAACAATTTATTTATTGTTGCTGATGATGACCAGTCCATCTATGGATTTAGGGGTGCTTTCCCTAAGGGGTTGTTGGAATTTAAAAAAATATATCCTAAAGCTAAAATGTTTTATATGGAAGAAAACTTTCGTTCATCTAAAAATATTGTAAATGTAAGCAATAAATTTATAAAACAAAATACTTTAAGATATGATAAAAATTTATTTACGAAAAATGAAGATGTTAGACCAATACAAATTGTAAAAGCTAAAACTGTATTGGACCAATACGAATATTTAGTAGGAGAACTTAAAAAATATGATGAGCTTTCAAATACTGCTATTTTATACCGAAACAATATATCTGCTTTAGGACTCATAGAGTATTTGGAAAGGAATAATGTACCCTTTCATTTAAGAGATATGAAAATAAGTCTATTTAATCATTGGATGATAAATGATATTGTAGCATTTTTGACTCTTGCAAAAGATGATACAAATATTTCTGCTTTTGAAAAAATTTATTATAAGATGAGAGGATTTGTATATAAAAAGTATATAAATTATATAAAAACATTGAATTACAATTCTTCCGTATTTGACAGAATTTTATTGTATCCGGGTCTAGATGAAGAATATAAGCAAAAGATTGTAGAACTTAAAAGAGATTTTAAATATTTATCTAGACTAAAACCTTGTGAAGCCATAAGTTTTATCGAAGAAGATTTAAAATATGAAAGATATTTGAGAGAAAATTCACTAAAACTCGGATATACCTATGACTCTTTGAAAACCATATTGTTTGACTTAAAATTAATTGCTAAAAATACTCCTTCTATAGAATTTTTCTTGAGTAGATTAAAATATTTGGATTATCTATCTAAAAAATCTGTACAAGCCAAAAGCGGGGTTGTATTATCTACCATTCATGCTGCCAAAGGATTAGAATTTAAAAATGTTTATATGATAGACCTTGTAGATGGAGATTTCCCTACCTTAAATAGCATCGAAGCTTTCTATAAGGGAAATTATGATTTGCTAGAAGAAGAAAGAAGACTTTTTTATGTTGGAATGACTAGAGCCAAAGAAGTGCTAGACCTTATCACTATCAAAAATAGAAATGATAAAAAAGTTGAAAGTTCTAAATTTTTAGTGGAAATTGAAGAAATGTTTAAAGAATAAAGTGGGGCATTGCCCCACTTTATTCTTTAGATAGTACAAATCCATATTTAAAAGGATCTTCTGGATCTATAACTAATTGATTAAAACCTGTTACATAAGCTCTTCCTGTTACTTCGGGGATAACTCCATTGTATCCACCTATATTTATTTCTTCCAAAACTTTTCCTTCAAAAGTAGTTCCCATTATACTCTCATATACAAAAGATTCATTCAATCCAATCTTATCTTTAGCATAGAGATAAGCTAACTTTGCACTAGTTCCAGTACCACATGGAGAACGGTCAAACTGTCCCATACCAAATACTACAACATTTTTCAAGTCTGCACCTTCTTTTGAAGGTACATCATATATTTCAACTAAATCCACAGTATTTATGTATGGCTTTTCTGGGTGGCAAACTTTTACTTCACTATTTAATATATCTCTTATAGCTAGTCCTATTTCTACAAGTTTATCTACATTGCTTAAATCAACATTCATTCCTAATTCTTTAGCATCTACCAATGCAAAGAAACTTCCTCCAAAAGAAATGTCTAATTTTATTTTCCCAACGCTAGGTACATCTATTTCTACATCTTCTTTATATAAAAATGATGGTACATTGGTTATAGAAACTTCTTTGGCACATCCATTTTCAACTTTCACTCTAGCTTTTATAAGTCCAGCAGGAGCTTCCAATGCTATTTCAGTTATTGGCTCTACTACTTCAACCATTCCTGTATTTACAAGCACTGTAGAAACACCTATGGAGCCATGACAACACATATTTAAATATCCTCCACCATCCATAAATATTACTCCTAAATCCGCATCATCTCTTGTAGGCTGAGTTATGATTGCACCAAACATATCTTTGTGTCCCCTTGGCTCATGCATTAGCATTGTCCTTATATGATCTAAATGTTCTTCTAAATATTTCTTTTTTTCAGACATATCCTTTCCTGGAATGACAGGAATTCCACCTACTACAACCCTAGTAGGTTCTCCTACTGTGTGTGTATCTACAACATTTATACTCTTAACAATCTCCATAGTTTACACTCTCCATTCTTGTCTTTTCCTAATATTCATCCTATAAAAACACTATTTTTACTTAAAGAAAGCAATTTTTATGCCAATGTGAAATTCATCAGTATCCTCATAAAATAGCCATCTGATAAAAATCATAAAAAGCAAACTATGACTATATATAGTCATAGTTTGCTTTTTATCTCCTACTCTAGCTATCTTCAATGTTTACAAATGTCTAAATATAATCACGAGGCTATATTTAGACATTTGTTGCCTAAGCTTCTACCTTCCTCTTTTCTACATATTTTTGGATCCAATCAATAATGTCCCAATATACCTCTTCTCTGTTTATTTCGTTTAAAACTTCATGTCTTGCATTTTTATAAAACTTATATGATATATCTTTTATACCTGCTTTTTTATAAGCTTTAATTGCCTGAAGGACCCCTTTAGTGTTTGCTCCTACTGGATCTTTTTCTCCTGAAATGAAGAAAATAGGCAAATTCTTTGGTATCTTATCAATATTTTCTTTTTTATATATTTCTTTTAATCCCGTCAACATATCATAAAAAAATCCTGCAGTAAACACTCCTCCACAATAAGGATCTCTAATGTATTCATCTACTACTTGAGGATCTCTTGTAAGCCAGTCAAACTCTGTTCTATTTGGTTTAAATCCCTTGTTAAAATTTCCAAAAGATAAATTGTTTAATTTCTCACTTTTGGCTTTTTTCCCCTTTTCTTTTATTTCTTTTTTAGCTATCTTAATTCCAATACTGCCAGCAATCCCTGGATTTCCACCAGTACCGCTTAATATTACTCCATCAATTTCTTCTCCAAAAGATTCGATATAAGTTCTTGCTAAAAAAGAACCCATACTATGACCTAGCAAAAACACAGGTATATTTTCATATTCATCTTTTATAATATTTGTAAGAGTATGCATATCATTGACAACCTTGTCCCAACCATTTTCATCGGCAAAATATCCAATATTTTCTAAGCTTCCTGCTGTTTTCCCATGGCCTCTGTGGTCATTTCCATATACAACAAAACCTTTTTCAACTAACACTTCAGCAAATCCATGATATCTTTGTATATGTTCTGCCATACCATGAGATATTTGAACTGCAGCTACAATAGGCCCATCATCAGGTTCCCATTTTTTACAATAAATATCTAGTTCCCCTTGAGACTTAAAAGTAAACTCACTGATATTCATGCTTATCTCCCCTTTTTTTATTGTCAGTTAATTATAATTATACCATCTTATTCATCAATGGCATATTTTTTTATTTTAGAATGAAGGGTAGTCCTTGGTATGTTTAAAATCTTTGCAGCCTCTAATTTATTTCCAGAAGTTATTTCCAGCGCTTTTTTTATGAGATTTACTTCCAAATTCTTTACAGCTTCATTTAAGTCAAAAGAATTCATATTGTGATCTAAAAAATTTTCAAAGCTTTTAGAAAATATATATTTAGGTAAAAATTCACTTGTTATAGTTTCTTGATTGCACATGATAGCCATATATTCTACAACATTCTTTAGTTCTCTTATATTTCCTTTCCATTCATACTCTACAAGAATTTGAACTACCTCATTATCAACAGATGGTATTTTTCTATTGTTTTCTTTGCAAAATTCCTTCAAAAAATAATCCACAAGAAGTACTATATCTTCTTTTCTTTCCCTCAAAGGTGGCAAATTTATTTCTACTACATTTATTCTATAATAAAGTTCTTCTCTAAATAGTTCCCTATCTATAAGGTCTAATAAATCCTTGTTAGTAGCCGATATAACTCTAACATTTAGAGGTATATATTTTTCTCCTCCTACTTTTTTTATCTTCTTATCTTGGAGAACTCTCAATAGTTTAGCTTGCATAGGCAATGGCAAATCTCCAATTTCATCTAAAAAAAGCGTTCCTTCATTGGCTAATTCAAAAAAACCAGCTTTTCCTTCTCTTCTAGCACCAGTAAAAGCTCCTCCCACATATCCAAAAAATTCACTTTCGAATAGTTCCGATGGTATAGCACTGCAATTTACAGGTACAAAATTTCCCGAAACACCACTACTGTAATGAATAGCTCTAGCAAATTCCTCTTTTCCTGTCCCACTTTCCCCAGTTAAAAGTATGGAAACATTGGAATTTGCAATTTGTTTTGCTATATTAATTTTTTCTTGTATTTTCTTGCTATTTCCTATTATTCTCTCAAAGGGATCTTTAGAATATTTTTTTATCTGCTTTTCTAATATTTTCAGTTGCTCTTTAGCTTTTTTTAGCTCACTTTGCAATTCTTCAACTTCACTTATATCTTTTTCAGTACTAACCACTCCATAAAGTTTCCCATCTATAATAATAGGTGAAGCACTTATGATGACATGATATCCTTCTTTAGGTGAGTAATATACATTTTTTACACTTTCTTTGGTATTTGAAATTTTCAAGTCTATTGCATCGGGAAAATATTCTTCCAGATATTTTCCCTTTAATTCCTCCTCTTTAAAACCATACAATTTTTCTGCATTCGTATTCCATATAACTATTCTCCCCTTGTTATCCACAACACATATAGCTTCATGAATACTATTGAAAATATGCTTTATTGCCAATTCTGCTTCTTCAACACCTTTATAAAAATAGTCTCTAATATGCTCTTCTCTTATGATTCCAACAACATTGCCATTCTCAACTACAGGAAGTCTTCCAATTTTATTTTCCAACATTATAGCTCTACAATTCGATAATGACTCATTAGGATTTACCCATAATACTTTTTTTTTCATAAAATCGCTTAATTTAAGTTTAGAAATATCTGCCCTAACGAATTTATATACATCTGCCATAGTAATGACGCTCTTTATTTTTTTATAGTCGTCACAAATAAGAACTTCTTTTTTTACATTGTGAATTAAATAATCTATTATGGAATTCATTTCGTCATTTTCATGAGCTATAAAAATGTCATAACTCATTACATCGGCTACAGGAACACTATATGACTGAAGAAACATATAAACACCTCTCTTTGCTATCTATAAATATTAGTCTACTATATTTAATTTAATATAGCAATTTTTATATATTTTTTGAAAAAATAGAAATACTATATATCGAAAGCAACTTTTACAAGAAGGGAGGAAAAAATACTAGTATGGCAAAAGATAAAAACAACAAAGAATCAAACAAGAAAAACAAAAACAATAAAGACAAAAACAAAGAAGAAGGTTAAATAAACCTCAGGCATTGCCTGAGGTTTATTTATATAATCCTATTTTATAATATTATCAATTCCTTTGGTGAATGGGTGAGAATCTCTATTCCATCTTTTTTCACAACTACACTGTCTTCAATCCTCACTCCGCCCCAATCTGGAATATATATACCTGGTTCTACTGTCACAACGCTATTTTCCTCTAAAACCCTATCACAATTTACACCCATAAATGGTATCTCATGAAGTTCCAATCCTACTCCATGACCTAATCCATGTCCAAAGTACTCATTGTATTCTCCCATGATTTTTCGCACTTCTGTATCTGCTTCTTTTCCGGATATTCCACTTCGAAGCACATCCAATCCTCTTTGTTGTGCAGCCTTTACAATATTGTATATTTCCACTTGCTTTTCATTTGCTTTACCAACTACAACAGTTCTTGTCATATCAGAATGGTATCCCTTATATAGAGCACCAAAATCTATAGTTATGAAATCTCCATTCTCTATTTTTTTATCTGAAGGTTGCCCATGAGGAAGAGAAGTTTTCTTCCCTGAAATAAATATGGTATCAAAGCTTATGCCTTCTGCTCCAGCTTTTCTCATATAATACTCTAATTCTAAAGCAAGCTCCATTTCTGTCATTCCAACTTTTATGATTTTAAGTATTTTTTCAAAAGCTTTATCAGCAAAATCACAAGCCCTCTTTATACATTCTATCTCTTCTTCATCTTTAACAACCCTTATTTCTTCTACTAAATAAGAAGTTGGAACTAATTCTATATTTGATATACTTTCTCTCAAACTTTCATACATACCAAAATTCATGTATTCTTTTTCAAATCCTATTCTCTTAACTCCATCCTTTTTAACTAAATCTTTAACTGTTTCAACAAGTGATTTGAAAGGGTTTCCCCATCTTATGACTTCAAATCCCTTACATTGACTTTGAGCTTGTTCCGTATATCTTGAATCGGTTATAAAATAATTATTTTTACTTGTTATGAATACAAAAGAATCAGAACCTGTAAATCTACTTATATATCTTACATTTGGCTCTGTAAGTAAAAACAATCCATCAATATTGTTTTTACTCATTTGTTCATATAATTTTTCTATTCTAGTCATAAAATCACCTTCCTCTACTATATTCTAACACTTTGACAGGAGAATTAAAGTATTTTTTAAAGTCTTTCAGCTACAGATTTAATTTCCATAAATAACAATAGATAATCTTCTCCTCCTGCTTTAGAACAAGTGCCGGATAATTTAAATCCACCAAATGGTTGAACACCCACCAAAGCTCCAGTACATTTTCTATTTAAATATAAATTTCCTACATGAAATTCCCTTTTTGCTTTTTCAAGCTTCTGCCTGTTATTTGAATAAACAGCCCCAGTCAAACCATAATCAGTATCATTTGCAATATTTAATGCACAATCAAAATTATCTACTTTAATCACAGAAAGAACAGGCCCAAAAATTTCTTCTTGAGAAATTCTTGCATCTGGGGACACATCAACTATTATAGTAGGTTCTATAAAATATCCGCTTTCTCCACATTTGTTCCCTCCAAAACATATTTTGCCTTCATTTCTTCCTATTTCAATATATGTTAATATTTTTTCATAAGCATTTTCATCAATTACAGCACCAAAATTTGTATCAAATTTTCTAGTTGGACCAATTTTTAATTTTTTAGTTTTTTCTACTATCTTATCTATCATTTCATCATATATATCTTCGACAATAATTGCCCTGGAACATGCAGAACATTTTTGCCCTTGGAATCCAAAAGCAGATGCTACTATTCCTTCTGCCGCTGCA
This sequence comes from Bacillota bacterium, assembly GCA_029779375.1. GTDB lineage: Bacteria > Bacillota > Clostridia > Tissierellales > Sporanaerobacteraceae > Sporanaerobacter. The sequence goes on from JAKPAR010000269.1 coordinate 15,675, forward strand.
TCTAAGTCAGCTTCATTATCAACTATTATTGTATCTTTTCCTCCCATTTCAGCTATTACACGTTTGATACATTTTTGACCATCTTTTATATCTGAAGCCATCTTAGAAATATTTAATCCTACATCTTTTGATCCAGTAAAATTGATAAATCTAGTCTTTGGATGAGAAACCAAATAATTTCCAACACTTTCTCCTGGACCAGGCAAATAATTTATTACACCATCAGGTAATTTAATTTCATCCCATATTTCCATAAATTTAGCTGCTACAACAGGAGTAGAACTAGAAGGCTTTATGACAACAGTATTTCCTGTAACTATTGAAGCCGCTGTCATTCCCGTTAAAATAGCTAGTGGAAAATTCCAAGGTGCTATTACAATCCCCACTCCCATTGGAATATAGTAGCATTCATTTATCTCACCAGGAAAACTTCCTACATCCATACCCTTTGCGAATTTAAGCATTTGTCTTCCATAATACTCTAAAAAATCAATTGCTTCAGCTACATCTGCATCAGCCTCAATCCATGTTTTACCTGCTTCTTCTACCAACAATGCAGAAAAATCAAATTTTTTCCTTCTCATAATAGCAGCAGCCTTAAATAAATAATTTGCTCTCTCTTTTGGACATACATTTTTCCACATTTCAAAAGCCTCTAGTGCTGAACACATGCTCTTATCTGCCAATTCTTCATTCCCTTTACTGACAATTCCTATGATTTCTTTAAAATTGCATGGATTGTATGATGTTATTTTTTCATCAGTATAAATTTTTTCCCCACCAATTATAAGTGGATATTCTTTACCTTTTTCAACATCCAGTTTTTTAAATGCTTCCTCCATCTTATCTATGTTTTCTTGTTTAGTAAAATCTATCAAGGGTTCATTTTTAAATTTTTCTAACATAATTATCACCTCATTAAATTTTTATTAAAAACTATCATGTTCAGTACGTTTAATTATTTCATTTTGCAAAGACTCATTTAGATCACAAAAATAATCGCTATAACCTGCTACCCTTACAATTAAATCTCTATATTTTTCTGGTTCTTTCTGAGCTTTCCTTAAGGTTTCAGCGTCTACAACATTAAATTGTATATGATGACCTCCCATTTTAAAATAAGCTCTGACTAGATGCAATAAGTTCTCAATACCCTTGTCATCTTCTAACAATTTTGGCGTAAATTTTTGGTTAAGCAAAGTACCTCCCGTTTTCACATGATCCATTTTTCCTGCTGATTTTATAACAGCTGTTGGGCCATATTTATCTCTTCCCTGTACAGGTGAAATTCCTTCGGAAAGGGGCTCTTTAGCTTTTCTTCCATCTGCAGTTGCACCAATTACTGAACCAAAATAAACATGGCAAGTCGTAGGAAGCATATTTATTCTATAAAAACCTCCCTTCATGTTTTTTCTTCCATTAACTGAATTATAGAACATATCAAATACTGTCTTCATTATATTATCTGAATAATCATCATCATTCCCATATTTATGAGGAGCATTTACAAATTTAAGTCGTAAATCTTCATAACCATCAAAATTTGATTTTAAAACCTCTAGTAATTTTTCCATAGAAATATATTTTTTATCATATACATTATATTTTATTGAAGATAGACTATCAGTTATAGTGCCAATTCCTACACCTTGTATATAATTTGTATTGTATCTAGCGCCACCTTCGTTATAGTCCATCCCTTTTTTTATACAATCATCTATTATGGTAGATAAAAATGGAGAAGGCATACATTTGGCATACAATTTTTCTATGATATTATTTCCCTTAATTTTTACATCAATAAAATAATTTAGTTGTTTTTCAAAAGCTTCCATCAATTCTTCAAAGCTTTCAAATTTTCTTGAATCTTTAGTCTCTATGCCTATTTTCTTTCCAGTATTAGGATCTACGCCATTGTTTAAGGTTATTTCTAAAACCTTATTTAAATTGAAATATCCTGTAAGTATATAAGCTTCCTTCCCAAAAGCTCCAGTTTCCACACAACCACTAGTGCCACCGCATCTAGCATCTTCTACAGCCTTTCCCTGTATGAGCATTTCTTCAACAACTGCATCTGCGTTAAATATAGAAGGCTGACCCCATCCTTTTTTTACTATATTGAGAGCTCTTCTTAAAAATTTATCAGGATTTTTCTGACTCAATTGAATATTAGAACTTGGCTGCAACAATCTCATTTCATCTATAACATCCAAGACCATATAAGTTACATCATTTACTCCATCTGAGCCATCAGCTTTTAGTCCTCCACTATTTATGTTTGCAAAATCTGTATATGTTCCACTTTCCTCCAAGGTAACTCCTACCTTTGGCGGCGCTGGATGATTGTTAAATTTCACCCAAAAACATTGAAGTAATTCTTCAGCTTCTTCTTTTGTCATTCTTCCTTCTTCAATGTCTTTCTTGTAAAATGGGTACAAATGCTGATCTAATCTTCCCGGATTAAAAGCATCCCAAGTATTAAGTTCTGTAATAACTCCAATATGGACAAACCAATACATTTGGAGAGCCTCCCAAAATGTTCGTGGTTTATATGCTGGTACATGAAAACATATTTCCGATATCTTTAAAAGTTCTTGTTTTCTCTTAGCATCAATTTCATTTTCCGCAATTTTTTTTGCTTCTTCAGCATATCTATTTGCATACTCTATTATCGCATCGCAACATATTGCCATAGCCTTTAACTCTTCTTGTTTTTCATACGCTTTTTCATCATTGTAATAATCTATTGCTGACAAACTATTTGATATTTCTTCTTTGATCTCTAAAAAGCCTTTTTCATATATTTTCCCATCAGCTGTAGTATGTCCTGGAGCTCTCTGCTCCATAAATTCGGTAAAAATACCAGCTTCATAGCAATCTTTCCACTCTTGTGACATTTGTTCAAAAATTCTGTCTCTCATGCTTATACCTTTCCAATAGGGAATAATCTCTTCTCTTTGAGTTTTCATCACCTCTTCAGATACATAAAAAGAAATCTTTTCTCTATCATTTATCATTTTGAGATCTTCTAAAGTGTGACAACATAGTTCTGGATAAGTTGGTGTTCCCTTAGGTTTTTCTCCTCTTTCTCCTACGATTAGTTCTTTTTCATTTATACAAATAGTCCTTTCTTCCATCAATGCCTTAAAAACTAAAGCTCTTAACATTGGTGTAGATACTTTCCCAAAGTATTTTTTATAAGTATCTGTAACTATTTTTGCTCTCTCAATAGAAATAAAAGGCCTTGCATTTAGACTATTCTCTCTTAAAATTTTTACTCTTTCATTCATGCCTCTACCCTCCTATAATTATACTTATACCTTTTTCATTAAACTCTTTCTCTATTAATTTCTTCTTTTCATCAGATAAAAGCAAATCCTTAGGGATTCTATATTCTTTCCCAAATCTACTGTATTTTTCTCTTCCATAGTCATGATAGGGTAGTATATTAACTTTTTTAACGCCTAATTTTCCTAAAAATTTAGAAAATTCTTTTATGTCTTCTAAGTCATCATTTATTCCTGGAATAAAAGGAATTCTTGGAATAACTTTTGCCCCACTGTTTAAAAGTTTCTCTATATGGCTCTTTGTCAATAGTTGGGGTGGGATTTTTTGCAATCCCGCTCCATTACTATTTTTAAGCCTATTTTTGTATAATGACTGAGATGGATAGAGTTACATGTGTTTTAGGGTGCACTTAATAAACCTAGCTAAAATGTAGGCTTCTTACAGGTATTCATTTTTAAAATGTTTAGCTTGTACAGTGAAGTATTCTATTACGAAACCTATAAAAGTTTTTAAGTCCAAAGGATATTCGTTTTAATACCTTGATTTTATTGTTGAAACCTTCAGTTGGACCATTAGTATAACCATATTTAAATGCATTTTTAATTTCCTTAT
>JAKPAR010000293.1 GCA_029779375.1 Bacillota bacterium
ACTTATACAATGAAGCTACTATACAGTTTGAAATGCATACAAACAGCCCTCTATTTATAGATTCAGGAGAGCAAGATCAACTTGATCCGACTATAGCAGATCATACATATCTTAAAGCCTATAAAGATGGAGAGTTATTGCCCGTTATACCGGGTACTACTCTAAAAGGAGTTTTTAGGAGTTCTGGTGAACAGCTTCTAAACAAAAGTTGCAATATATTTGTAAATGCATGTGGTAGAGTAGCGCAGACTAAAAAAACTGGTAAGGCCAGATATGAGCATAGCTGTCCGGCATGTAAGCTATTTGGTTCTACTGCTATTAAAAGCCGTATAAGCTTTAGCGATGCCTATCCTATAGAAGAAGCAAAAATCGGGAGAAGAACTTCTGCAGCGATGGATCGGATAACAGGAGCAACCAAGAGGGCAGCCTTATATAATTTCGAATATATTGAAGATGCTACGTTTAAATGTCAAATAAAGTTAAGAAACTTTTTTAAATGGCAAGTCAAATTAATATTTGAGATATTTGATAGAATAGATGACGGCTATGTAACATTTGGAGGTTTTACATCTAAAGGTTTTGGGCAGATGAAGATAGGTAAAGTACGGATGAAAGTGCGGTACTATGATAAACAAAAAGAAGCTATAGGCTATGTAGATAAGAATCTATGTATAGAAAAGATAATAAAGGGTAGAAAAGAGATACTCCAACTCTTAAGCGACGTATCTATAAAGGATGAAAATCTTTTACAAGGAAGTGACTTGAAATATGATAAAGCCATATGATTTCGTACCTTTTTTAAAATACCAGCCATATGAACGAAAGGGAAATATGGAGGGAAAAATCCCAATTAAAATATCAACTATTACACCTATACATATATCTTCAGGTTCATATGGAATTATAGATAATAAAACTATATATAAAGAATTCGTTAAAGTAAATGATCAAGTAATAATTCCAGGTACAAGCTTCAAAGGTTGTGTTCGTAATATTGCAGAGAGCATATCATATAGTTGCTTATCCATTGATTATAAAAATAGTAATATAGATAAATCTAAATTACCTGATAAAAGAGAAACAAAAGGCAAAAAATGTATAATATGCGATATGTTTGGTAGCATGGGTTATAAGAGCAAAATACAATTTAGTGATTTGAAGGCTAAAAAATATAAAACAACTATAAAAGGAATTCCAAGGAGTTTTAATCCAAATCCTAGGTCAAGATTTTATTTTGACAATAACGGACGATATAAAGGATATAAATTTTACAAACATGGTATAAATGGTATACAGCCTACAGGAAAGATCCTTTGTGAATTTGTATTACCAGGTGCACAATTTGAAGGTAATATCATATTTCAAAATTTGACTAGTGAACAGGTTCAGCTTTTATGTTTTTCATTGGGGCTTAGTACCGATATCAATCCTAAGATAGGATATGGGAAACAACATTTTTATGGTAGTATTGAAGTTAAATCTGATTCCAAATGGGAAGAGTTAGCTAATCAATATAAAACTATAGATTAT
>JAKPAR010000306.1 GCA_029779375.1 Bacillota bacterium
AAAACTCCCTTAAGGGAGTTTTATTCATTCATATTCTCTATATATTCTATTGCCTTATCTATTCTTTTTATACATTCTTTCCTCCCCAATATAGAGATGATATCAAATAGACCAGGCCCTACAGTTTTACCTGACAATGCAAGTCTAGTAGGGTGTATAATATCTCCACCCTTTATTCCAAGTCTGTCAATTAAATCTCTATACTCTTTTTCCACTGTTTCCACATCAAAAGCTGGAGCATTTTCAAGAGTCTCCTTGCCTTTTTTTAGAAGTTCTACTACTCCTTCTTTTTTAAATCTCTTTTTTACGCCTTTTTCATCATATTCTTCTATATCCTTGAAAAAATAAGTACTAGCTTCTGCTATTTCAGGAAGCAATTTTACCTTTTCCCTAACTGCTTCGACTACTCTCTTTATATAGTCATATTTTTCTTCTATTTCAGCTTCTTCTATTAGTCCTCTTTCTATAAAATAGGGAATAGATTCTCTCACAATATAATCTAAATCCAGTTCTCTTAAATATTGGCCGTTCATCCAAGTAAGCTTATCTACATCATATATAGCCGCAGTTTTTGAAACTTTGTCAAGAGAAAATTTTGCCAGTGTATCCTCTACAGAAAATATTTCTTCATCTTCCCCAGGAGACCAGCCCAATAGAGTTAAATAATTGACTATTGCTTCTTTTAGATATCCTCTTTCTCTAAACTCCTCTACACTTGTAGCCCCATGCCTTTTACTTAATTTACTTCTATCTGGGGCAAGGATCATAGAAATATGAGCAAACTGTGGTATTTCATATCCTAAAGCTCTATATATATGAATTTGTTTTGGAGTGTTGGATAAATGTTCTTCTGCCCTTATGACATAATTTATCTTCATCATATGATCATCTACTACACAAGCGAGATTGTATGTAGGCATTCCATTTGATTTCATGATTATATAGTCATCTAATTGAGTATTGTCAACTGAAACCTTTCCTCTAATTAAATCTTCTACTTCAGTGGTTCCTTCCTTTGGAATCTTTATCCTTATGACATAAGGCTTTCCTTCTTTTAAGTTTTTCTCTACTTCTTCCTTTGAAAGATGGCTACATTTTCCTGAATATCTGAATGGAAGTTTTTTCTTTTTTTGTTCTTCTCTCTCTTTTTGAATATCTTCTTCAGTACAAAAGCAATAGTATGCTTTTCCTTCTTCTACAAGCCTCATTATCTCTTTAGTATACAGTTCTCTTCTCTCCGATTGAAAATATGGCCCATAATCTCCTCCAACTTCTGGTCCTTCATCCCAATCCATACCGAGCCATTTCATACTAGATATTATTTGAGATACTGAATCTTCCTTAAGCCTCTCTGTATCTGTATCTTCTATTCTCAAAATAAATTTGCCATTATTTTTCTTTGCAAAATAATAATTGAATAGAGCTGTTCTTGCACCTCCTATATGCAAATATCCTGTAGGACTTGGTGCAAATCTAACTCTTACATCCTCCATAATAAAACTCCTTTCAAATAAACTGATTTGCTATTTAATTAATAATATTATACCACTAATACAGTGTAAACAAAAAACTTATGTAAAACTGGATTGTTCCAGTTTTACATAAGTTCTATTTATTCACATTCTTTATATATTTATAGCCTTCCCAAATAGATATGGTTGTAAGACTGCCATTATCTAATTTAAATCTATAAAAATATTCTACATTGTCAAATACCCAACATAAAGCACATCTTATAACTCCTTCATGAGTTATGACCAATGCATTTTTATCTTTTGACACAATATCTTCTAAAAAATTTGCTGTCCTACTGTAAAGATCCATCAAGCTTTCCCCATTTGGTATTCTATAATATATATAGTCATTTGTCCAAGTATATGTTTCTTCAGGATAATCTCTTTTTATTTCTTCATAGGTTTTTCCTTCAAATATGCCAAAATTTATTTCCTGTATCCTTCTATCAAAATCACCTTTTAGCCCTAGCAATTCAGCAGTTTCCATTGTTCTTTTTAATGGACTTATATATACCCTTTCAAAAGAAATATCTTGTACCAGTTCTTTTGCCTTGAGTATCTGTTCTCTCCCTATTTGAGACAATGAAGTATCAAAACTTCCATATACACCCCTTTTATTCTCTTTTATTTCTCCATGACGAATAAATATTATATCCATAGCGTCGTCCCCATAAAAGCTAGCAAGGAAATTATTTCTGTAATTTCTATACTAGCTCCATATACATCTCCTGTAAAACCTCCAATAGTTTTGTAGGTCTTCAAAGTTATCAAAAAAGCTCCAAACAATGAAAAACTCAAAGGTATCAGATACAGTGGATTTATGAAAAAAATAACTAAACTATATATTATTGCTCCTGTCAAGGCATATTTTTTAGGTTTACTTCTAGCAAACATATCTCCTATTCCACCAGGTCTAGCTATCTTGGTAAAAGACATAAGAATAGCTGCTATAAGTCTTCCATTCCCACAAGAAAGAGCAAGTATGAGAGGAACATTTTCACTTATATTGGATAAAAGTATGTATTTTAAAAGTATATCTAATACTATAGCTACTACACCATATGTACCAGCTCTACTGTCTTTCATTATCTCAAGTATTCTATCTTTGTCTCTAGCAGAAAAAAAACCGTCAAAGGTATCTCCCAATCCATCTAGATGGAGACCTCCTGTAAATATTACAATGGATGTTATAGCTAAAAAAGATGCTATATCAGTATTTACATAAGAAGATAGATAATATATAAGTCCGGCCAACCCTCCAATAATCATTCCAGTGAATGGGAAAAAAAACGTGCTCTTGGATAAGTTTTTCTCATTAAAATCTATAGGTATATTTATAGGTATTCTTGAAAGAAATTGAATAGAAAGTATGAGCCCTTTTATCATTTTATCTTCACCGGTATACCACAACATACCAAATATACTTCGTCAGAAAGTTGAGCTATTCTCTGATTTACTCTTCCTTGAATATCTCTAAATACTCTACCTATATGATTTTCTGGAACTAAGGAATCACCAACTTCATTAGTCACCATGACAAGACTATTTCCTCTTTTATTTATTTTATCTATAAGTTTTTTCAATTCATTGTAAATAGCATCTTCTACGGTTTTCTGAAGTTCTATGGATATTCTCTCTTCACCTTTTGTCATATCGTACATAATATTTGACGTAAGAACCGTTATACAATCTAATAAATAATGTTTTTCCTCTCCCAATGCACTATCTAAATCATAGTTTCCTTCAAAAGTTCTCCAAATACTTGGTCTAGATTTTCTATGGAGTTCTATTCTGTCCTCCATTTCTCCATCGGTTATTTTAGATGTAGCAATATATACTACATCCTTTTTTCCTTCATATATTTTTTCAGCAAAAGAGCTTTTCCCACTTCTTGCTCCACCTGTCACTAAAACAATCATTTCATCACCTAATATCTATTAGTTTATCCCCATCAAGAGTAGCTTCATCAAATGTAGCCATATGGTCCATCACATATAGTGCTGAATCTATCACTTGAAAAGCTAGAGGACATCCTGAACCTTCACCAAGTCTCATTTCTAAATCAAGCATAGGCTTAACTCCTATTTCCTTTGCCATATAAATAGCTCCTGGTTCTTTTGAAAGATGCGATGGGAATACGTATCCTTTAACTAATGGATTCAATCTCACAGCACAAAGAGCTGCTGCTGAAGAAATAAAACCATCTATAACTATTGGTTTTCTATTTTTCGCTGCTGAAAGAAAGCAACCACACATCCCAGCTATATCAAATCCTCCTACTTTTGATATAACATCAATTGGATCTTCTCTATTTGGTTTATTTATCTCAATAGCCTTTTTTACGCAATTTATCTTGTTTTTATATTGCTCTTCTGTAAGCCCTGCTCCCTTTCCGCAAGTAATCTCTGGCTCAAGACCTGAAAAAACACTCAATACTGCACTGCTAGTAGTAGTATTCCCTATACCCATTTCTCCTGTACCAAGAATATCTACTCCTTCACTATAGAGCTTATCCGCAACTTCTATCCCCACTTCTATAGCTTTTATAGCTTCTTCACGGGTCATACTAGGGCCTTTTGTCATATTCTTAGTGCCGTAATTAATTTTTTTGTTAAGTATTTTGGGATTATTAAATTCTCCATTAACTCCAATATCTACTATCGTCACATCTGAATTTGCGAATTTAGAAAGAACAGATACTCCTGTAAGCCCCTTTGTCAAATTTTCAGTAAGAATTTTTGTAAATACTTGTGGAGGAGCACTTACTCCTTCTTCTACTACTCCATTGTCTGCACACATAATGACTATATTTCTTTTTTCAATACTATTGTGAGGCTTTCCTGTAATGCCAGCCATCTTTATAACTATATCTTCCAATATTCCAAGACTGCCTATAGGTTTTGCTAAATTATCCAATCTTTCACTGGCAATTTTTTTTGCCTTTTCATCTGGTGGTGCTATAGCTTTTAAGGTTTCTTTAAAAAGTTCCATTTTATCCCTCCATTATTGGTAGTATTAATCATTCACTATAGTAGGTACTACAACGGATTGTCAACATTTATTATATTATTCTTATGTAGTCTAGTCAAACAGTTTATACCAGATAAAATTCAATTTCATTGAAAGAACAATACCTTTATGATATATTAAATTTAAAATATTATTATGGAGAAAAAAATGTTTGGATATGTAATACCATGTAAAATGGAACTAAAAATTAAAGATTACGAAAAAGTAAAAGCGTATTATTGTGGATTATGTAGAGCTATAAAATATAACTTTGGAAATATGCCAAGAATTACAATAAACTATGACATGACCTTTTTGGCCATATTTTTAGATGCACTTGATAGCCATAAAAATGAATATATACATAGCAATTGTATTCTTCATCCATTTAAAAAAAGAAATTTTATTGTCAACAATTCTCCATTAGAATATGCATCATTTATAAATGTAATACTGGCTTATCATAAACTACTAGATGATATAGATGATGACAATTCTTTTAAGAGTAAAATTTTTTCAATCTTATTAAAAGGATATTTAAAAAAAATTCCCACACAATATATTAAAACAAAAGATCATATAGTGAAAAAACTAGAAAAACTATATTCTTTAGAAAAATCAGGAAATGTAGAAAATTTAGATGAACTCAGTCATCCCTTTGGAGAACTTACGGCTCATAGCATACTTGATTACTATAATGATGAAAAATATCAAGAAAATCTATACTATTTAGGATATAATTTAGGAAAATGGATTTATATAATGGATGCCTTTGATGATTTAGAAAAAGATTTAAATCACAATAAATTTAATGGTATAAATGCAGTTTTAAATAAAGACAATTTGCCTTATAATGAATTTAGGGAATCTGTTAAAAGTAGAATAAACTTTATTTTAACTTCTTATGCAAGAGAATGTTCAGAAATATTAAATTCACTGCCTATAGAAAAAAATGATGAAATTCTATACAATATATTCAACTACGGATTGCTAGAAAAAATGGATTTTGTATTTAAAAAGGAGGAATCTACCAAATGAAAGATCCTTATGAAGTACTTGGTGTAAATAGAAATGCATCTCAAGAAGAAATAAAAAAAGCTTATAGAAAACTCGCCAGTGAATATCACCCAGATAAATATATAGATAACCCTCTTAGAAATTTGGCAGAAGAAAAAATGAGAGAAATAAATGAAGCCTATGAATATCTCATGAAAAATAATGGAAAATATGTTTCTGAAGAAGAACTTCTATACAATGTGAGAATTGACATTCAGCAAGGCAATTTTTCTGAAGCTGAAAGAAAATTAAATTCAATAAATAATAGATCGGCAGAGTGGTTCTTCTTAATGGGAATCATAAACCAAAGAAAAGGTTGGTATGATGGAGCTTATGATTGTTTTCAAAAGGCTCATTCCATGGACCCTGGAAATAGGGAATATAATCAAGCTTTCAATTCACTAAATAGAAGAAATGACAATTATAGAGAACCTTATGGAAAAGATAAAGATCATGATCTCTGCCAAATTTGCACAACCCTATATTGTTTAGACTGTCTATGTGAATCTATGGGAGGCGATTTTATCCCATGTTGCTAAACAAGAGCAAAGCTGTTGCATACGGAGGAATATTGACTGCTGTGGGGGTCATTTTTATATATTTAGGGACTATTCTTGCCTATAACAAATTAGCCATGCTCTTTTTTGCTTCTCTTATGATCCCAATAGGACTACTTCTTATAGGGACTAAGT
>JAKPAR010000311.1 GCA_029779375.1 Bacillota bacterium
TTAATTATAAGGGGACTATTTTGACAATCGGTTTATTTTCTTTATTGAGTTTCCATAAAATAAAGTGCAACTGTGCCCGCTTATGAATTATAGTAATTATAGCATTCTATTAACCGTTTACTTCTTGTTGAATAAGAAATTTGTAAAAAGATAGAAATTTTCACTTATATCCAGCTATGTCTGTATTATAGTGAAATATATTTTTCTAATTCATCCATAGATACCTTTTCTTTGTTTTTTATATGAGATGCAGCTTCTTTTGCATATCGTGTATCCCCTATCATCTGTACACCACACATGATGCCATCTTTTATTACAATTCTCTTATATGTGGCAAGTTCATAGTCATGCCTAGCTTTGACATTATAACCTGATTCTGTAGGATGTATGAGTCCCATAGAATAGAAGGGCACATCTTTGAGTTGTACTGTATTTTGGAATCCATAGTTGTCAAAGGGAATGTCATATTCTAACATATTATTAGCAGCACATCGTCCTTGTGCCATGGCGTTTGGCCATATATAGCTAGATACAAATCCATTTTTGATACTAAATTTTGGTTCAGCCACATCACCAGCTGCAAATACATTAGGTACTGAGGTTTTCATATATTTATCTACGAGTATTCCTCTGCTAACTTTAATAGGAGTGCCATAAACTATAGATATATTGGGGCGTGAGCCAATGGCAAATAAAAGCATATCGAAGGGCAATTCAGTTCCATCTGATAAACTAGCCCTGTTTTGTACATTGTGGGGAATTACTTTTTCTACAGTGGTTTCTAGGTAAATTTTTATTCTCTTTTCCTGAAGATATGTAGCCATTACTTTAGAGGCTGTATTGTCAAGCAACATAGGAAGTAGTCTATCACCCTTTTCAATTAAGGTTACATCCATACCTAGTTTCGATAGTGCAAATGACATTTCTATACCTGTGAGTCCACTGCCTACAATTAGGGCTTTTTCTCCCTTTTTCGCATGTTTTTTTATCTTATCTGCATCATATAGACAACTTATTGTAAAGAAGTCTACCAATTCTAAATTTTCCACAGGAGGAACAATGGGAACACCTCCTATGGCGATTAGTAATTTGTCATATTCATATGTAGAGCTGTCATTTAAAATTACATGGTTTTTTTGTGTATCGATAAATTGTGCCTTCTTGCCCAGCAGTAGTTTTATATCTTTTTTTTCATAGAATTGTAAGTCCTTTAAAAAAAGCTTG
>JAKPAR010000314.1 GCA_029779375.1 Bacillota bacterium
TGGAGTATTTATATCAAGAGTCGCCATTTCCTCCTTTGCTGAAGCAAATACAAATGGACATTCAAGCTGTTCTTCATTGGCTCCTAAATCTATAAAAAGATCCAACACTTCATCTATTACCTCATTGGGTCTAGCTTCTGGCCTGTCAATTTTATTTATACATACTATAACTGGTAAATCTAATTCCAAAGCTTTTTTCAATACAAATTTTGTTTGAGGCATAGGCCCTTCAAATGCATCTACTAACAAAACTACTCCATTTACCATTTTTAATACACGTTCTACTTCTCCTCCAAAATCTGCATGACCTGGAGTGTCTACTATATTAATTTTAATATCTTTATAGTATACTGCTGTATTTTTGGAAAGAATTGTTATTCCTCTTTCTCTTTCAATATCATTAGAATCCATTACTCTATCCTTAACTACTTGGTTTGCTCTAAAGATACCACTTTGTTTTAGAAGTGCATCTACTAATGTAGTCTTTCCATGGTCTACATGGGCAACTATAGCAATGTTTCTAACATCTTCTCTTTTTTTATTCATGTTTTTTACCACTTCCTATTTTAAGATTACTATAATAATTGAACAAAACAATTTTATCATAAATTCTATAAAAAGCAACAAAAAGTACAATTGTAAATAGCGGAGGAAAATTCTCCGCTATTTATATGTTCTTAATTATTAAACAAATAGTTATATATCATATTCGCTGCATCTTCTCTAGATAGTTCTGATTTAGGCTTCAAGTATCCATTTGAACCTGAAATTATATTTAATCCATAGGCAATAGAAACATAACCCTTTAGATTATTATCTATTTCATCCGAATCCTTAAACAAATCTTTATAAATTCCATTTATATCTGCTACTTTATCATATTTTAGCATCCTTATGAGATATTTAATACTTTCCTCTTTTGTAATAATTTTTTCTGGATTTTTTTCTTCTTCCTTTATAATTCCAACCTTTATAAGATAATTGTACAATTTTTCATCAGAATTTTCATCCTCTAAATTTAGAGTTTGAGAATTTGATTTAGCCAGTAAATAAAGAAACTCTCTTTGTTTTATTTTATCCTTAGGTTTAAAATTCTCTCCTGGCAAATCAATACCATGTTCAGCCAATACCAAAATTTTTTCTTTTGCATAAGAATTCTCTATATCTCTATATCTAGCTATCTTTTCTTCTTTAAATGGCTTTCCATTATAATCTAAAAATTCTCCAGTTTCTGCACTTATATTTAATGGCTTGTCTGGTTTTATGCAGTAACACAATTTTATAGTTTTATCGGTTTTTTTAGAATTGGTAATATCATTTGCTGTGACATATTTAATCTCCATACCTAAATCCTCAAAAAGCTTTTTATAGGCTTCTTCTATGGATATTTTACTAACTAATTGTGGTATTTCGCCTTTGTGCCAATTCTTATTATAACCTACAATATTACCATTTTTCCCATCTACATAAATACTTATACTATCATCTGCAATATATGCTCCATTGTATTTTCTAATATAATTAAAATAGTAAATGAGATTGTCATCACTTCTATCTTCAAAATCCTTATACAATTCAACTTCATTGTATATTTCAGGGTTCATTTTTTTTATATAGTCTTCTGCAATTTTCATAGCTTGATCTTTTGACTTGCTTTCTTTAACAATATCTTCTTTGGGAAAACTAAAATAGAAACTTATGATATCACCTGTTTTAGCATCTAATGATACATCATATTGATAATCACTATTTTCCCCTTGACCTTTTTGAAAGCTAATTGTCCATGCATATTCATTCTTCTTTTTTATATATGAATATAAATTTATACTCGACATTTTATATTCATCATCTATATTAAGAACTTCTCTTGCACTTTTTTCTGCTTCTTCACTAGAAATTAAATTTGAAATATTCCTTATAGCTTTGCTTTCATCTGGACTTAAGCTCTCATCGTTAAAAATCATGTCATCTTTTTCTTCTGCAAATCCTATATAATCATTATAACTTACAACTTCACCAGTTTTAGCATCTATACCTACATTGTTTTCAAGACTAGTATATACCAAATATATTTTTTCAATTCCATCCACATAATTTATTTTATATACAAGATTTAATCCAATTTTTTCTTTATACAATTCAATAGCCTTATCTAAGTCTATTATATCTTTTGAATTTGGAAAAGATATTTTTTCATCCCAATTTAAATAATAACTCATCAATCCACCTGTATTTTTGTCTATAGATACATATAAATAATTTTCAAAATAAGGAATCCCATTTTGTATCCTGATAAATTCATAGTTATATTCTGAGCTATTTGGATTAATTGGCTTTTGTGATTCATTGTAAATTATCTCTTCACATATTTGGGGATTTATATTTTTTATTGCATTTATAGCTATGTTTAAGCCTTCATCTTTCGATATGCTTGGCAATGTGGATTTTTTGTTTTCATAATCAGATTTGAATTTATTGTAACTATAAATTGTTCCGTCTGACGAAATATTTACATTTATTTCACCCAATTTACCAGTGCTGTCAATCCAATTTAAATAAAAAAAAGTCTTTCCATCAAATGAACTTACATTTGAATTGAATTTATCATATTCATTAGTTATATTAAATGAACTTTTAGATTTAATTATAGCCTCTTCAAGTTTTTTGTTATATTCTGGTGCACCATAAGAATTTGTAGGAATAAAAGTAGCAAATAATATCACAATAGATAAAAATAATGAAAACTTTTTCATTTCAGTCCTCCTACTATAAATATTTAACTGATGTTATTTTGTTTTTTTCGACATAAAATTCATCGCTCAAACCACTAACTATGACAAGACCCCTGCCACTACATTTCAAATTTAAAGGATCATAAGATTTTAAATCAAATTCAAATCCATTTCCCTCATCAGTTACTTCGATTTTTATAAAATCATCTTCTACATTAATAAAAATATTTACATACTTATCTCTATCATATGAATTTCCATGTATAGCACCATTTGCTACAAGCTCATTTAAAATGAGCTTTACATCAAACATTACTGTCTCATCTTTAATGACCTTATTCAATTTATTCAAAACATCTTCAACAAAATCTTTAATGATGTGCAAATCACTACACACTGTACCATCAAATTTAAAGGACAATATAATCACATCCATCTACGATTTATTTATAAAAAATCAAATAACAATCTCAGCAATATGTATTTTACCCTATTAAAAAGTCCTTTAATCTAATATTTATATTTTTTACTGACCTACAAGTATATTATATTATAAATATAAAAGTTTAAAAAGTATTTTTTCGGGTAAAATTTAAAAAGATAACTATTATGAAAGGAGTAATGAATATGGATAGATATGTATGTGGACCATGTGGATATGTTTATGACCCTGCTGAAGGAGATCCAGATAATGGCATAGCTCCAGGAACACCTTTTGAACAATTGCCAGATGATTGGGTTTGTCCAGTATGTGGTGCAACTAAGGATATGTTTGAAAAAGAATAATACTTTATAGAGCAGCAATCTCATTGAGATTGCTGCTCTTTATTTACTGTAATTATTTCTTCTATTACATCCCAAACTTTATCTAAATTCATTCTTTTTTCTGCTGAAAAAGGAATGATGAAACTCCTATTCTCAATCTGCAACTTTCTTTGAATAATAGTCTTTTGTTTTTCCCATTGCCCTTTAGACACTTTATCAGCCTTTGTCGCTATAACTATTCCATTAAAACCATAGCTTTTTATCCATTGATACATAAGTGCATCATGGTCTCCAGGTTCATGACGAATGTCTACAACAAGCATTATTTCTACAAGGTTTTGCCTAAACTTGAGATATTCCTCAATCATTTGGGCCCATTTTTCTCTTTGAATTTTTGATACTTTAGCATATCCATATCCAGGTAAATCCACAAATCTAAAGTCTCCATTTATGTTATAAAAATTGATAGTTTGAGTTTTCCCAGGTTTTCCACTAGTTCTTGCCAAATTGTTTCTATTAACCAATGTATTTATCAATGATGATTTACCTACATTTGACTTACCAGCAAAAGCAATTTCAAATAAATCATCTGCTGGATATTGGGATTTATTTCCTGCAATAGCTTGAAGCTCTGAACTAATTATTTTCATCTTTATCCTCCACTTCGATTAAAGCATGAAGAAGAACTTCTTCCATTTCCTTTACCAAAACGAATTCTATTTTTCTCTTAACTTTATCTGGTATTTCTTCTAAATCTTTTTTATTTTCCACTGGAATAATTATTTTCTCTATTCCTGCTCTATGGGCAGCCAATACCTTTTCCTTTAAACCACCAATAGGCAAAACTCTTCCTCTTAAAGTTATTTCGCCAGTCATAGCAACATTTTTGGAAACAGGCTTATTGGTTAAAGCTGAAATAACAGCTGTAGCCATAGTAATCCCAGCAGAAGGCCCATCCTTTGGAATTGATCCTTCAGGTACATGTATATGAATATCCATTTCTTTATAAAAATTTGCATCTATTCCTAGTTTCTCTGAATTTGCCCTTATATAGCTAATTCCAGCCATGGCAGATTCTTTCATGACATCTCCTAATTGTCCTGTCAACTGTAATTTCCCAGTACCTTTCATGCAATTAACTTCTATGGAAAGAATTTCTCCTCCAAAGGCAGTCCAAGCAAGGCCTGTAGCTACTCCTATTTCATGTTTTTCTCCTGCTATATCATGTCTATATTTAGGAATGCCTAAATAATTCTCTAAATTGCCCCTAGTAACTCTAACAGTAGAGACCCCATCTTCTACTATTTTTTTTGCAGCTTTTCTACAAATATTTGCAATATTTCTTTCTAAATTTCGGACGCCAGCCTCTCTTGTATAGTTATTTATGATATCTCTCATGGCTTGTTCGGAAATAGATAAATTTTCTTCTTTTAAACCATGTTCTTTAAGTTGTTTTGGTAACAAATATTTCATGGCGATATTTAATTTTTCTTCTTCTGTGTATCCTGGTATTCTTATGACTTCCATCCTATCTAACAATGGTTCTGGAATAGTTGAAGTAGTATTGGCTGTAGTTATAAACATTACTTTTGACAAATCAAATGGAACTTCTAAAAAATGATCTGTAAAAGTATTGTTTTGCTCTGGATCTAGCACTTCTAATAGTGCACTAGCAGGATCTCCTCTAAAATCGCTGCTTAATTTATCTATTTCATCAAATAAAAATACTGGATTGTTAGAACCTGATTTTTTTATAAGGCTAATAATTCTTCCTGGCATTGCCCCTACATAAGTCCTTCTATGTCCTCTAATTTCAGCTTCATCACGCACACCACCAAGGGACATTCTCACAAAGTTTCGATTTAAAGATTTAGCTATAGACTTAGCTATAGAAGTTTTCCCAACTCCTGGTGGCCCTACCAAACACAAAATAGGCCCCTTCATATTGCTTTTAAGCTTTCTTATGGCTATAAACTCAAGTATTCTCTCCTTTACATCATCGAGTCCATAGTGATCATTGTTTAATATATCCCTTGCTTTTTTTATATTTACTTTATCTTTTGTCCCTACATTCCAAGGAAGTTCAACTATCCAGTCTAAATAAGTTCTTATGACTCCAACTTCTGCTGAATTTGGAGATAGTTTGTAAAGTCTATCTACTTCTTTTAGTGCTTTTTCTTTAACTTCCTTTGGCATTTTTATTTTTTCAATTTTCTTTTTATATTCTTCTATTTCTTCAACTACTTCATCTTCTTCTCCTAATTCGCTTTGAATGGCCTTTATCTGCTCTTTCAAATAATATTCTTTTTGAACTTTATTTATCTGTTTTTTTACTCTCTGATTTATTTTTTCTTCAATTTTTAAAATTTCTATTTCTTCTTTAAGTAAACTGTGAAGTAGTTCTAATCTCTCATAAAAATCAAAAGCCTCTAATATTTTTTGATCATCTTCAGGTTTAAGATAAATATAAGAAGCAATCACATCGGCAAGTCTACCGGGATCTTCAATTTCAGAAACTGTAAACAATAAGTCTGGAGAAACTCTATTGCTAAGTGTTATATATTCCTCAAAGTCTTCAACTACAAGTCTCATAGCTGCTTTAGTTTTTTTATCAATTTCAAATTTCTCCCAATCATAAGTAAGTTCTTCAATTTCTGCTAAAAAATATTTTTCTTCTTCTTTAATCTCAATGACCTTTCCTCTATTCAGTCCTTCAACTAGTACTCGAATACTTCCTCCTGGCAGTTTCAACATTTGCTTTATTTTAGAAACTGTCCCTATATGATAAAAATCATCGATATCTGGCTCATCAATTTTGGCATCTTTCTGAGAACATAAAAATACCAAAGAATCATCTATCATAGCTTTTTCCAACGCATTTATGGATTTCTCCCGTCCTACATCAAAGTGAACAACCATATAAGGGAAAACCGTAATACCTCTCAAAGGTATAAGAGGCATATCCCTATGGTCAACTTTATATTGCTCTATATTCATACTTTCACTCCCTTTATACATATTTATCATTGAGTGTTTCCAATTTTAATATTTTCATTTATTATCAACAAAAAAGGCTCACTAATATGTGAGCCCATTAAGATGCTGATTCTTTTTTACCCGATTTCTTAGCCCTACTTTTCTTCTTCATATCAGAAATGACTAAAGTAGGTTCATTTCCATTCAAAATAGTTTCCCTTGTAATAATACATTTTTCTACATCATCTCTTGATGGAATTTCATACATAATATCTAACATAGTTTCCTCTATTATACTTCTAAGCCCTCTAGCACCTGTTTTTCTTTCTATAGCTTTTTGTGCAATTAGCTCTAATGCACCATCTTCAAATTCAAGTTCTACATCATCTATAGCAAATAATTCTTTATATTGCTTAACCAATGAATTTTTAGGCTCAGTGAGTATTTTTACAAGGGCATCTTTATCTAATTCTTCTAGTGTAACCATAACAGGTAACCTTCCTACGAATTCTGGAATTAAACCAAATTTGAGTAAATCTTCAGGTTGAACCTGTTTTAAAAGTTCTCCTATATTCGAATTTTCCTTACTTTGAATGTCTGCCCCAAAACCTATGGTTTTTTTACTAATTCTACTTTGAATTATCTTGTCAAGCCCATCAAAAGCTCCTCCAACTATAAATAATATATTGGTTGTATCTACTTGGATAAACTCTTGATGCGGATGTTTTCTGCCACCTTGTGGTGGCACATTAGCTACAGTACCCTCTAATATTTTTAGCAATGCTTGCTGAACACCTTCTCCGCTGACATCCCTTGTTATAGATGGATTTTCTGTTTTTCTTGCTATTTTATCTATTTCATCTATATATACGATGCCTTTTTCTGCTCTCTCTATATCATAATCTGCAGCTTGTATCAGCTTTAAGATAATATTTTCTACATCCTCTCCAACATAACCTGCTTCTGTCAAAGATGTAGCATCTGCTATAGCAAAAGGTACATTCAAAATCTTTGCCAATGTTTGTGCTAACAATGTTTTACCTGAACCTGTTGGCCCAATCATTATTATATTGCTCTTTTGCAATTCTATATCACTATTTCTAGAATTTGTACTATTTATTCTTTTGTAGTGATTATATACTGCCACAGCCAATGCTCTTTTTGCTCTCTCTTGTTTGATAACATAATCATCAAGAGTATTTTTTATCTTTATGGGCTTTGGTAACTCATCTATTTCATATTCAAAGTTGTCTTCAAATTCCTCATCTATTATTTCTTGACACAATTCTATACATTCATCACAAATGTAAACATTGGGTCCAGCAATAAGCCTTCTAACTTGATCTTGAGGTTTCCCGCAAAAAGAACATCTAAGCTGCTTATCATCAAATCTTGCCATTGTGACACCTCACTTAATGTTATTTTCTAAATTCTATTACTTCATCTATTATACCATACTTTTTAGCTTCTTCAGCAGACATAAAGAAATCTCTATCTGTATCACGAGCAATTTTCTCGTAAGGTTGACCAGTTCTCTCACTTAATATCCTATTTATTTGTTCTCTTGTTTTTACAATTCTTTCAGCATGAATTCTGATATCTTCTGCTTGCCCTTGCATACCACCTAGTGGTTGATGTATCATTATCTCTGCATTTGGTAATGCAAATCTCTTGCCCTTCTTTCCTGCAGCAAGCAAAAATGCACCCATACTTGCTGCCATTCCTATACATATAGTTGAAACATCTGGTTTTATATATTGAATTGTATCATAAATTGCAAAACCAGATGTTATAGATCCACCTGGACTATTTATATAAAGCTGAATATCTTTATCAGGATCTTCTGCTTCTAAAAATAGCAATTGTGCAACTACCAAGTTTGCAGTTATATCATTTACTTCTTCGCCAAGAAATATTATTCTTTCTTTTAGTAGCCTGGAGTAAATATCGTAAGATCTTTCTCCTCTATTGTTTTGTTCAACCACAATTGGAACTAAAGCCATATTCATACCCCTCCTACTCAATACTTATTAAATAAATTTAGCATTTGATATTAAAAATTCAATGGTCTTATCTCTAATTATACCCTCTTTAAGATATTCTAAATCTCCCAATTTCATATCTTGTTTGAACTTTTCCACATCTTCATGATTATATTCTACTGCCATTCTTTCTAATTCCTTGTCAATGTCTTCATCAGAAGCTTGAATATTTTCAGCTTTTGCAACTGCTCCAAGTATTAAATCACTTTTAACTCTTCTTTCAGCATTTGGTCTCATTTGTTCTTTCAAATCTTCTATGGTACTATTTGTAAGTTCAAAATACCTATCTATTGAAAGTCCTTGCAATCTCAATCTATAATCAAATTCTGCTATTTCATTTTGAATTTGATTATCTATCATAACTTCTGGAATATCAACTTCAGATGATTCTACAAGTGCTTTAATAACGCTATTTTCTCTTTCAATTTCTTCTTTGTTTTTTGCTTCTTTTTCTAATCTTTCCCTTATACTATTTTTAAATTCCTCTAATGTATCATATTCGCTAACATCTTTTGCAAATTCATCATCAAGAACTGGAAATTCTTTTTCTTTAATATCATTGATAGTTACTTTGAAAAGAGCTTCTTTTCCCTTTAGACTTTCCTCAAAATAATCTTCAGGGAATGTCACCTTTACATCAACTAAATCTCCCTTTTTCTTTCCAATAAGTTGTTCTTCAAATCCAGGAATAAATCTACCTGCGCCTATTTCTAGTTCTTGATTTTCTGCTGAACCGCCTTCAAACTTTTCTTCACCTACGTACCCTTCAAAATCAATATTTAAAATATCCCCTTCTTTCGCTTCCCTATCTGATGCATCTACAAGTCTATAATTCATATCTCTAATATTTTTTAATTCTTCTTCAACATCTTCATCTGTAACATTATACTCTACTTTTTCTACTTCTATACCCTTGTAATCCCCCAATTTAACTTCAGGTTTTATAGTCACTTCTACTTTGAATATAACAGGTTTGCCACTTTCAAGTTGTTCAATATCTACATCTGGAGTATCTACTGGTTCAAGAGACAATTCTTTTATCGCTTCTTCGTATGCATCTGGTAATATAATATTTAATGCTTCTTCATAAAATACTCCTTCACCATAATTCATTTCAATTATTTTTCTTGGAGCTTTACCCTTTCTAAATCCAGGTATATTGAATCTGCTTCTATTTTTTAGATATGCTTTTTGAACTGCTTTTTCAAATTTATCTTCACCTATCTCAATAGTAAAGGTAGCTTTGTTGTTTTCTTTTTTTTCTAAAACAGAATTCATCTATCTTTTCCTCCTCGTTATCTTTTTATTTATTTCCCATATAGCTAACTCATTATACCATAAAATTATATCATATAAAATATGTATATCAAATGCATCTTTAATTAAATATTCTTATATTATGAAAAAAACCAATGGAACAACCACTGGTTTTTTTGGTGCGGGAAAGAGGACTTGAACCCCCACGTCAATGACACTAGATCCTAAGTCTAGCGCGTCTGCCAATTCCGCCATTCCCGCATATAAAGCTTTCAACTACTTTATTATTATAACATTTCTATATTAGTTGTCAATATTTTTTTTATTTTTTTAGAAAAAAGAGCTGCAATATATTTTGCAACTCTATTCTTCATAAATTTCTGCTATATCTAAAATGGTATTTACTTCATAAAATACGTGGTAAACAAGTACGTAAAAAGTGCAAAAATTCCTACCCCAATAAGCATTATAGGCAACAATATTTCAAAGGCTGCAATTATCATTGCTAAAATATCTGTCTTCGTAAATTCAAAAGGTTCTTCTTCATTCTTTTTATCTACTGATCTTTTTATTTCTTCTTCTCTTTCTCTAATAGACTGCTTATTTGGCAAAGTGGCACGCCACAAAATGTTCTCCTCCTAAATCTCTAAATTCTGGCACCTGTTCCTTGCAAATATCTTTTGCATACATACAACGAGTATGGAACTTACATCCAGATGGTGGATTTGCAGGACTTGGTATGTCCCCTTGTAATATAATCCTATTTATTTTCTTTGTTGGATCTGGCACTGGTATCGCTGATAATAATGCTTGAGTATAAGGATGTTTTGGATTGTCAAATAGTGATTTTTTATCAGCTAGTTCTACTAGTGTTCCCAAATACATTACTCCTATTCTATGACTTATATATTTAACTACACCTAAATCATGAGATATAAATAAATAGGATAGTTTACGTTCGTGTTGTAAATCAGTCAACAAGTTTATAACTTGTGATTGAATAGAAACGTCAAGAGCAGAAACTGGTTCATCAGCAACTATAAATGATGGATTCAATGCTAATGCCCTAGCAATTCCTATACGTTGACGTTGCCCTCCTGAAAATTCATGAGGATATCTATTTATATGATATTTTGCAAGACCACATTTAGTTATTACATCTACTATATAATCATCAAGCTCTTTTCCTTTTTTATATATTCCATGTTCAACTAATGCTTCTCCTACTATTTCAGAAACTGTCATTCTAGGGTTTAATGAACTATATGGGTCTTGAAATACTATCTGCATTTCTCTTCTAAGTTTTTTCATTTCATCTTTTGAAGCATTTAAAACATCTTGTCCTTTATAGGTAACAGTACCTTCAGTAGCATCTAACAATCTCAATATCGTTCTTCCTGTCGTAGATTTTCCACATCCAGATTCTCCTACAAGTCCTAATGTCTCTCCTTCTTTTATATAAAGCGAAACGCCATCAACAGCTTTTACATCTCCTACTCTTTTTCTAAAAGCACCTTTATATATTGGAAAATATTTTTTTAAGTTTTTAGCTTCTAATATTACTTCACTCATTATTTAGTCACCTCCTCTGCTCTAAAGCAGCTGACTTTGTGCCCAGGTGCTATTTCCCTTAAACTTGGCTGACCTTTTCTACATTCATCTGTTGCAAACTTACACCTTGGATGAAAATAGCAGCCTTTTGGCAAATACAATGGATTTGGTACTGAACCGCTGATACTTTCAAGTCTCTTGCCTTCTTCAATAAGAGAAGGTATAGAGTTCATAAGACCTATTGTATAAGGATGTCTAGGATTTTTAAACAATTCATCAACAGGAGCATCCTCTACTATTTTCCCTGAATACATAACTACTACGTGATCAGACATCTCAGCTACTACACCAAGATCGTGGGTAATAAGCATTATAGATGTGTTTAATTTATTTTTTAAATCATTCATAAGTTCAAGTATTTGTGCCTGAATAGTTACATCTAGAGCAGTTGTAGGCTCATCTGCAATTAAAAGTTTAGGTTGGCAAGAAACCGCCATAGCTATCATGACTCTCTGTCTCATGCCTCCTGATAGTTGATGTGGATACTCATCAACTATTTTTTCTGCTCTAGGAATTCCTACAAGCTTAAGCATTTCAATAGCTTTTTTTCTAGCTTCTGATTCATCTAAATTTTGATGAAGCATCAATGCTTCCATAATCTGAAATCCAACAGTGAATACTGGATTTAAAGAAGTCATAGGTTCTTGAAATATCATTGAAATATCATTTCCACGAATATGTCTTATTTTTTCATCAGAAACTTTAGTCAAATCTTCTCCATTAAACATTATTTTTCCACTAACTATTTTTCCTGGAGGATCAGGTATTAGACGTAGTATTGACATAGCTGTTATACTCTTGCCACAACCAGATTCTCCTACAATTCCAATAGTTTTTCCAGCTTCTACTGAAAAATTAACACCATCAACAGCTTTAACTACTCCATCATCAGTATAAAAGTAGGTTCTCAAATCTTGTACTTCTAATAGATTTCCCATATTTCTATCCTCCTATCATTTAGACTTAGGGTCAATTGCATCTCTTAGTCCATCACCAAACAAGTTGATACTCATTACTGCAAAGAATATAGCAACTCCTGGTGGCAACCACAACCAAACACGATTCTTCAATACATATATATCTCTTGCATTTTGAACCAAGTTGCCCCAAGTAGGAACAGGTGGTGTTACCCCAAGACCAAGGAAAGATAGCCCTGCTTCACTCATTATAGCTCCAGCCATTCCTAGTGTAGCACTAACTATTATATATCCCAATGTATTTGGAATTAAATGTTTCCAGATAATTCTACTATCTCTGATACCTAAAGCTTTTGCAGCTTGTATAAATTCTTGTTCTCTAAGGGAAAGTATTTGTCCCCTTATCATCCTAGCAAGTCCGCCCCAACTCAACAAGCCTATTATAAACATCATTATATACATTCTCTTTTCAGGTGCTACTTCCGGACCTATAACCGCTGAAATAGTAATCGCTATTGGCAAAAATGGAAAAGCCATAAATATTTCAACTATTCTCATTAATAGATTATCTACCCATCCTCCATAGTATCCAGCAAGTCCACCAACAAGTGCACCTATTATTATCTCGATTATTACGGCAAAAAGTCCAACCTGCATAGAAACTCTTCCGCCATATAATATTCTAGTCAAATAATCCCTACCCAACTCGTCAGTTCCCATTAAATGTGCTTTAGATGGTGGCTGATTTACTTGTGAAAAGTCCATCGTATATGGGTCATAAGGTGTCAATATTGGTGCAAATAAGGCAAGAAATACCATGATAATAAATATTATCATTCCTGCTACTGCTACCTTATTCTTTTTAAATTTTCTTAAAACCAACTTCCAAGGAGTAAGTATTACTTGTTCTTCTTCTTTTATTTCTTTACTGTCTAAACCATTGCTCTTGTTAGGAGCTTTATTTTCAGTTTTATTTTTAATATTTTTTTCAGTCACTTAATACCCTCCTTTCTTTATTCAACTTTAATTCTTGGATCTACTAATGCATATCCAATATCAGCCAACAAATTCCCGAGTAAAGTTAGTAGAGCAAAGAACATATTCAATGCCATAATCAAGTTATAATCTCTTGCGCTAATTGCATCCATCATAACATTCCCAATTCCAGGCCATACAAATGTAGTCTCTAATATAACTGCTCCAGAGAAAAGTCCTGGAATCCAGAATCCTATAATAGTCATTATTGGTATAAGAGCATTTCTAAATGCATGTTTATATATTACAACTTTTTCTGAAAGACCTTTTGATCTTGCAGTACGAATATAATCTTGATTTATTACTTCAAGCATACTTGTTCTTGTATATCTAACTAAACTTGCCATACTTCCTATAACTAATACAAGTGCTGGCAAAAATATATGATGCATTACATCTTTTATATGAGCCCAGCCAGTAGCATTTTTCCCAGGAGTAACCATACCATTTATAGGAAAAGCATTCAATTTAACTGAGAATATATAGATTAGCAGCAATCCAAAGAAAAACGATGGCATAGATATACCTATGATTGAAAATACTGTCCAGAAATTATCTGTTTTCGAATACTGTTTTACAGCACAAATTATCCCAATAGGAATTGAAATCAAAAATGCCAATATAAAATCTACAACATTTAAAAGAAAAGTATTCCAAATGAAATTTGGTACAACATCGCTGACAGGTTTCTTATATATATAAGAATCACCAAAATCACCTTTTACTGATCTTGTTAACCAATTCCAATATTGAACAGGCAATGGCTTGTCCAATCCAAGTCTGGCACGTTCTGCAGCTCTCTGTTCTGCTGTTGCTTTAGGGTCTAGATTTGTTCCAACGGGATCTCCCGGTGCCATTTTTACTATTCCAAATATAACTATTGATATGATGAGTATTACTGGTATCATGTGCAATAATCTTCTTATTATATACTTTAGCATAGTTTCCCTCCTTTAATGCTCTAAAGTTTACTCTTATACAATATAAACCCGGCAACACCAACCGGGTTTACACTGTATAATCTTTTACATTAATCTATCGAAAATTATTGTGCTAATTCAACATTCAATATAACGTCTCTACTTGTCCAGTCTTGGAATGGTGAAGTATTGAAGTTTTGAACACGTTCATTTACTGCATCCCATGATAAGTTTTGAGTTAAGAACATATATGGCAATTCCTCATTCATAAGTTTACACCATTCTTGATAAATTTC
>JAKPAR010000248.1 GCA_029779375.1 Bacillota bacterium
ATAGGGATAGGTATAGTTGTAGAACTACTTGGAATTCAAATACTTCCTTTTGCAGTAGGACTATATCTTCCAATTCATTTGAGTACACCTATAATGATTGGTGGAATTATAAGAGGCATATTGGATAGCAAAAAGGCTAAAAATAAACTTAGTGAAAAAGCAGCTGATGAAAAGATCAATAGTGGAGTATTGTATTCTTCAGGTCTTATAGCTGGTGAAGGACTTATAGGAATTGTACTTGCAATACTTGCTGTTATCCAAGTAGGGGAAATCAGTGTATTGGATAAAGTTGCCTTTGGGAATGAAGTATTAGGAAAATATGGAGCAGTGGCATTTTTCATAATTCTAATCATGACTCTTTTGAAATATTCTACATGGAAGAAGACAGAAGAAAATTAGAAATTATCTTGGGTTTATCCCAAGATAATTCTAATTTCTCAGATGGAGGGATAAAATGGCTAAAAAGGATAAAAGCAAAAATTATTTGGAATTTGTACCTGTGAAATCTGAAAAGATTGAAGAGAAAACGATAGAAGAAGAAAATATCCAATTGATAGTTCCCAGAACTTCTTTTTTTGACAAAATAGCTATAAAACTTTTCTTTGCACCAGATAAATTTAAAATAGATTTAGATGAATTGGGTAGCTTCATATGGAAGAACATAGATGGAGAGAAAAATGTATACGAAATAGGAAACTTAGTCAAAGAGAAATTTAAAGAAAAGGCAGAGCCATTACATGAAAGACTCATAGAATATTTAAATATTTTAAACAATAACGAATTTATTAGTTTTAAAGATTGAGTTTACATAAAATAAAATTAGGGGGTTAGAACATGGAAGGTATAATATCTTCAACTCAAGAGATCATAAAAATAAAGAGTGTAGAAGGAGAGCCAAAAGAAGGGATGCCTTTTGGAGAAGGACCATATAGGGCTTTGGAATATGCTCTTAATCTGGCAAAAGATATGGGATTTAAAACCAAAAACGTTGATGGATATGCAGGATATGCAGAATTTGGTGAAGGGGAAGAAACTGTAGGAGTACTTGTTCATCTTGATGTAGTTCCTGAAGGTGATGGATGGGACTACCCTCCATATAATGCAGAAATCCATGATGGGAAAATATATGGCAGAGGAGCTATAGATGACAAGGGACCTGCTATGGCAGTATTATATGCTATGAAGAGTATAAAGGACAAAAAAATGCCTTTAAGTAGAAAAATAAGGATTATATTTGGGACCAATGAAGAAACAGGATGGGGATGCATGAAATATTATTTTGCACATGAAAAGGCACCAAATATGGCTTTTACACCAGATGCAAACTTCCCCGTTATTCATGGAGAAAAGGGGATTATAGCATTTGACCTTGTAAAAGAAATAAAAGATTCTTGTTGTGGGGATATAGCTATAAAGAGCATAAAAGGTGGGAATGCAGTAAATATGGTTCCAGATTTTTGTGAAGCAGTGATCACAGTTAAAGATTTCTCAGCCCTAGAAGAGAAATTTAATGAGTTTAAAAATAAAACTGGATA
>JAKPAR010000250.1 GCA_029779375.1 Bacillota bacterium
TACATCCCTATTTGCCAATAATCTAAAATCTTGAAATACAACTCCTAAGCCCCTACGATAATAGGGAACGTCTTTATCTTCCATATCTGTTAAATTCTGTCCATTTACTATTACAGCACCTGATGTAGGATTTATCTCTTTTAAGAGAAGTTTTAGTATAGTGGATTTTCCTGCACCACTTTCGCCAACAATAAATACAAATTCTCCACTTTCTATTTTAAAACTCGCATTAGAAAGAGCTTTAACTCCATTGGAATATATTTTTTCTACGTTTCTAAATTCAATCAATGCAAACACTCCTGTACATGTCTATTCATCATCATAATCATTTTAAATGTAACCGCATCATGGAAGTTTCTAAGGTCAAGCCCCATGACCTTCTGTATCTTATCCAATCTATACACTAGAGTATTTCTATGGATGTATAACTGTCTTGAAGTTTCACTCAAATTCAAACTATTTTCAAAGAATTTTTCAATTGTAAGTATCATTTCATCTGTAAATATCTTATCTAGCTCTTCATGGAATATATCTGTATAAAATTTCTCATAGACCTCAGCAGGTACTTCATGTAAAAATCGTTCTAAGAGTAATGAATCATAAACATATATTCTATCATTAGGATTATAAATTCTCCCTATTTCTACAGCTTTTTTAGCCTCTTGATATGAGTCCCTCAATCCAAATATATCTTCTTTAGTTCGACCTACGCCAATATGGGCCTTTATGGATATTTCATTTAATATTGTATCTTCCATAGCGCCAGCAAGTTCAATAAGCCCATCATCATCTATGTCTTCAGATATACTCTTTGCAAATAATATAGTACGTCCATCTACAACTAACCACATATCTTCCCTATCTTTAGGAAATGCGTCTGTCAATATATCAAATATATTCTGTACGCTTACACTCAAAGTTTCAATTATGAATGCACATCGGGGAGTATGAACATCTATCTTATATTCATTACAATAGTCTTCAAGTTCAATCTCGTCTACCTGCTCATAGAGAAATAGCTTTATCACCTCTTCT
>JAKPAR010000251.1 GCA_029779375.1 Bacillota bacterium
TAAATTTAGGTATAGCAATAGAAAAAAGAAGTATCACAAGAGTCAAAATAGCCATGACCCCTACACCAACTATCCAAGCCATAGAAGTATTGGTATCAAGAGCTCTTATCACTCCACCTACTCCAAGTATAGGAGCATAAAACACTATTCTCAAAAGCAATATTATAAACATCTGTACCTGCTGTATATCATTTGTACTCCTAGTGATCAAGGAAGCAGTAGAAAAAGTATCAAATTCTACATTTGAAAAAGATATAACCTTTTTAAACATCTTATCTCTCAAATTCCTTCCAAGAGAAGCAGAAACTCTTGAAGCTAAAAAACCTACTAATACTGATGCTATCATTCCCAACAAAGAAATAATTAACATTTTGCCACCAGTAGATAAAATATACTTAGACTGAAGATTATCTACATCTATTCCTATGGATTCATATTCAAGTCGTATAAATTTAACTGCCGACTGAGTTATCATACTATCTGGTATATTTTCAAATTGTTTATCTATTTTTGCTTTCATCATATTAAATTTATCTTTAGGCAAATTTTTAAGGACAATAAAAGGATCTGTCCCCTCTGGAAGATTTTCGAAAGGATTTTCCCCCATATCCCTATTCGGAGAAACAATACCTTGAGGCGTACCTTTTTCTATTCCATATATGATGAGTATAGCCTTTCCTAAGAAAGAATTCATTTTTTCAATGTCTTCTTCTGAAGAATTCTCTAAAATATAGAGATTTTCTTTTTCTAACGCCTTATATTTCTTTGAATAATCTTCAAATTCTTCTTTAGTTAAATTTTCTTTGCTTATAAGTCTATAGTTTTTATCTATGACACTATTTTCTTCTTCATTTAAAAATAATTTGATTTTTTCCATCTGACTAGCTCTAATCACTTCAGGCACAGCATTCTCTATTCCATTTTGCTGAATTCCTACATTGACTATATTTGACATATAATCAGGAAGAGTGAGATCTGTCATTGCCTGAGCAAAGAGTAAAGCTATTATTAAAATTATAAATATACTAAATGGTTTAAGCTCTTTTATTATCTTGAACATACGCTACCTCCCTAAACATCTAATTTTTCTCCATTTCTAAATTTAAACTTCTTCAAGTGCATTGCTCAAATTATCCCTTATTTGTATAAATAAACGTCTAAGGATTATCTTTTCTTCCGCTGTAATATTTGCAAAACATTCATCTCGAACTTTATCCATTACTTTAAAAGCCTCATTACATAATTTTCTTCCCTTTTCAGTAATATATACCCTCGTTATCCTCTGATCCATTTCATCTTTCCTACGTTCTACAATGCCTTCCTTCTCCATTCTCTTCAACATCACTGTTATAGTAGAAGGTTTTATTTGCATTCTTTCTGCCAATGCTCTCTGACTCTGGCCTCCTTCTTCATTTAAAATAAAAAGCATTGGTGGTTGACCAGGATAAATACCTACCTCCTCAAGAAGTACATGAGTACGATAATAATGAAGTCTCAGTATTTCTAAAAATATAAAATACAGTGAATCCTTATCTAACTTTTTCATATTTTACCTCCAATTTACGTTTAGCCTACTAAACATATAATTAATATTAGCATCATCTTATTTCATAGTCAATAGACATTTATTAATTCATATATATTTCATTAGCCTGCTAAATGATAGCAATTTTGCGACAGCGAGAACCGTCCCCGCTGTCGCAAAATTAAGCGTTTTGTGATGTTTTGGAAAAGTATAATCCCATTAATAAGAATACTACTGCAAATAACAGCTGCATTAAAATTTCAAATCTCATATCTGAAAAAGAATTAACTGTCATTTCATTTACTCTAACAAAATAATATGTTGGGAAAAACTTTGCTATTGTCAAAACCTTTTCTCCTAAGTACTGTTGAGGTACCATTACACCAGATATAAATGCAGTCCCTAG
>JAKPAR010000364.1 GCA_029779375.1 Bacillota bacterium
CAATTATAGCTTTTTCCATCATCTCACCTTCCCTCAAGGTTTTAAATTATCTATTGACTAAACTATGAGCAGCTTTTTCTGCATTGTACATTACTTTTTCTATATCAATAGTTTTTAATTCATATTTCTCCATTAAAATTTTTCCATCTACTATTACTGTTTCTACATCTGAAGCTTGACAAGAATATGCAATAGCTGAAATTATATTGTGTCTTGGATAAAGATGAGGTTTATTCATATCAACAAGAATTAAATCAGCTTTTTTCCCAACTTCTATAGAACCAATTTCATCTTCCCAATTAAGTGCTTTAGCTCCATTTGATGTAGCCATTTCTATAGCTGTAATAGCTGGTATAGATATGGCACTTTCATTTACAGCTTTGTTTATGACAGCTGCCAAATTTATTTCCTCAAACATATTCAAATTGTTGTTGCTTGAAGAACCATCAGTACCAAGTGCTACATTGACTCCTCTATTTATCATCTTTTCTACAGGAGCAAAACCACTGGCAAGTTTTAAATTGCTACCTGGATTGTTTACAACACTTACACCATTTGCACTTAGTATTTCAATATCCTCATCAGATACATGAACACAATGAGCAGCCAAAGTTGGAATTTCAAATAGTCCCAAGTCATATACATGTTTTATTGGCGATTTCTTATATTGTTCAAAGCTATCTTCAACTTCTTTTTTAGTTTCAGAAAGGTGAATATGTATTCCTGCTCCTAGTTCTTTGGCTAAATCCATTATTTTTTCTAAATAAGCTGGACTACAAGTATATGGTGCATGAGGTGCAACCATAACCTTTATTCTTCCATCAGCTTTTCCATTCCAGTTTTTATATAGATTTCTTGTATAATCTAATTTCTCTTTATTGACTACTTCACTTTCTTCTTCTATAGTTCCCCTTGACAGTACCCCTCTAATTCCTGTTTCTTCCGTTGCCTTTCCTACTTCCTCCATGAAAAAATACATGTCTGAAAAACAAGTAATTCCAGATTGAATCATTTCAGCAATACTAAGCATCGCTCCCCAATATACATCTTCTTCTGTAAGATTTGCCTCTACTGGCCATATCTTTTGTGTAAGCCATTCATAAAGAGGTACATCATCTGCATAATTTCTCAAAAGAGACATAGATATATGAGTATGAGCATTTACAAGGCCAGGCATAGCTACTTTATTTTCCCCATCTATAATCTTATCAACTTTTAAATCTTCCTTAAGTTCTCCTATATATTTAATTTTATCTCCTTCTATATAAATATTCGTATCTTCAATTGGCTCTTTTTTAGCTCCCATTGGCAATAAAGTTACATTTTTAATTAAAATATTCATCAAAAAACCTCCTTTTTTGTTCTTAAATTTAGTATACCATAATATGTCTTTGTTTTAAAACAAAAAGAGAAGCTAATGCTCCTCTATCAATAATTCTCCACTGTATATATCTTTTGATTTATATATTCCATAGCTTGTTATAAGCCTTGAAGTCATATCTATCGCTATTATTATCCATAGTGCCAATATACCTTTTTTGAAATAATAAGCCATGAGTAATGAAAATGGAATTCTAATACCCCAAAGTCCTATTCCTGCTACAATCATAGGAACTTTAGTATATCCAGCACCTCTTAATGCTCCATTTAATACTCCAGCAATGTTTTGAGGAATTTGAGCAAAGCCCATGACAAACAAATACTGAATTCCTATCTTTATTACTTCTTCATCTTTAGTTAAAATCCTCATGATTTGTCTTGGGAAAAAGATTAGGGCCCCACCTGTAAATATAGTTATGATAAA
>JAKPAR010000387.1 GCA_029779375.1 Bacillota bacterium
TCAATGGAGAAAAAAAGTACTCTAGGGAATTCTATAAATACAGCTTTGCATCTTTGGGGTTATTTTAAAGAAATGGCAACAGATAGAGAAAAAAACTATTTTTTTAATAGCATTGAAAAATATAAGAAAGGGCAAACATCTATTGCTACTATTAAAAATAGTCTATGGAAAATGGCTGTTAAGTATAATGAGTCTTATCTATTGAATTCATATTATTTTATAGAAGAATAATTTTTATGAACTAGGACTTTCCACTGCTGTGGTAGTGGAAAGTCCTAAGTTTTTTATAAGCTATCACCAAAATCTTCTTTGAATTTTTTAACTAAGTTTTCTTGCCAATTGGAAACAGGTTTTAGTCTTCCAAAGAAGAAACGTAGAATTTTGGGTTCATCTGTAAATTTAAGTCCTTCTATAAGCTTACGATTTTCATATAGCCAAAGTATACGATCAACTGCATATTTAACTTGTGAAAGAGTAAATACTCTTCTTGGCATAGCTAATCTCAAAAGTTCCATATTTGAGAATACTTCACTTCCATCTGGGTTTCTCTGTTCTGATAATGTTCCACGTTCCATACCTCTTATGCCACTTGCAATATAAAGAGCCACTGCAAGTGCTCCAGCAGGGTATTCTTGTTGAGGTATATGCTCAACAAATTCCATAGCATCTATATGACAGCCAAGGCCTCCAGCTGGTGTCACAACGGGGACACCTTTTTTGTCAAGTTCATTGACCATAAAAGAAATAAATTGAGGTCCTTGATTTATTATATTTTCATCCATTGTTTCTTCAAGACCAATAGTCAAGGCTTCCATTTCTCTTACAGACATACCGCCATAAGTAAGAAATCCTTCATAAAGAGGTACAAGTTCTCGCATTTTTATAAAAACATCTTCATTTTTGGTACATATGCCGCCACCTCGTGCACATCCTAGTTTGCGACCAGAAAAATATATAATATCACAAAGTGAAGCTAATTTACTAGTGATTTCTCTTATACTCATAGATTTGCACTTTTCTTCTCGAGTTTTAATGAAGTATAGATTGTCAGAAAGTAGACTTGCATCAAGTACAAGTAAAATACCGTATTTATCACATACTTTTCGAACTTCACTTAGATTTTCAAGAGAAAATGGCTGTCCACCAATGAGATTTGTGCCAGCTTCCATTCGAACAAAAGCAATTTTATCTGAGCCATGTTTTTTTATAAGTTTCTCTAGTTTATCAATGTCCATATTTCCCTTAAATGGGTTGTTGCTTTTAATTTCAAAGCAAGAATCGTTTATGATTTCCTCAACTTGTCCTCCATTCAAGTTTATGTGAGATTTTGTTGTAGTAAAATGGTAGTTCATAGGTACAATTGAACCAGCTTTTACTAATACTTGTGAGATAATATTTTCACATGCTCTTCCCTGATGTGTTGGCAGAAAAAATTTCATACCGAATATTTCTCTAAGCTTATTTTCAAGTCTTATAAAGGTTTCACTCCCTGCATAGCTATCATCTGCTATAAGCATAGCGGCTTGTTGTCTATCACTCATTGCATTTACACCGCTGTCTGTTAGCATATCAAGAAATATATCTCTATTTTTAAGAAGAAATGTGTTGTTGCCAGCTTCAGTTATAGCCTCAAAACGTCGTTCTACAGTTGGAAGCTCTAATTTTTGTACTATACGTACTTTATGCATCTCAAGTGGTATTTGTTCCTCGCTGAAAAATTTGATATTTGACATTTAGTCATCCCTCCGATTTGAGTAATATTTTTTTTCTTTCGCTTTCATGAGATTTTATATTTTTATAATAATAGTCAGAATCCATATCATCATCTCCCTTTCATTAGAATAAAAAAGGCTTCCAATGGAAGTATTAAAAAATCAAGGAAGCTTTTTTGGAACCTATTTCGGAAAGTTTTATATTAAGGGAAACTAGAACTTTCCTATAGGTAAAAAAAACCCGTCCTTTGAATTTTCAAAGGACGGGATATTTCCCGTGTTACCACCTTAATTTATTGATACTTCGCAATATCAACCTTTTCAAGTACGGCGTATAATTTTACACGATACTTTAGCACTATAACGGGTGCAGGATGCCGACACAGCCTACTTGAGAATGTCTCTTTTGGTGTGCAACTCTTGAGATGTATTCAGAATGCTTTTCTTTGCACCTCTCACCAACCGGTAGCTCTCTGTAAATAATAGTCATTCTTACTCTTTCTCAGTCAAAGTTTTTATAATATATTTGCCATTATAGTAAATATATTAAATTGTGTCAAGTAGAATTTTTCTACAAAGTAAATAAATAGCTAATCATATATATTTTTTATAAATATTAGTGCTACTATCATATTTTGCTATAATGCATATTTGAATAAAACTAGAATGATATAATGTCTTTGAATAAATTTTATAGGGGGGACAAAAATGGGCGATTACAGAGAAATGTGGAAAGGATTAAATGTTGATCTTGAGAAACATGATATTTTATGTGCTGCTTTGCCTGAACAATTTGGAGAAACTTATTTAACACAAGAAAATAGACCTGAAGGAATGAATTATTTTAATTATGTAGTAGCAGAAGTTCATGGTGCTAGAATAATGGAACTTGAAAATGCTAGAAAAGAAGGCAGAAAGGTAATAGGAACATTTTGTGTATTTGTACCTGATGAAGTTATATTGGCATCTAATGCCATAAGTGTAGGATTGTGTGGTGGAAGTCAGTTTTGGATTGAAGATGGGGAAAAGGTGTTGCCAAAGAATTTGTGCCCACTCATAAAAGCTTTTACTGGAGCTAAAGTCAGTAGAACTTGTCCATATTTTCAATCTTGTGATTTGCTAGTTGGAGAGACTACTTGTGATGGAAAGAAAAAAGCTTGGGAGATTTTAAATGACTATATTCCAGTTCATGTAATGGAATTGCCTCAAATGAAAAGAGCTCAAAATTATGAATTTTGGGCAGAGGAAATAAAATTGTTTATTGAGAGAATAGAGGAACTCACTGGAAATAAGGTCACTGTTGAAGCTCTTAAAGAAGCTATAATACTTAACAATAAAAAGAGAAGAGCGTTAAAAAGACTTTATGATTTGAGAAAAAATACACCTTCACCTATAAGTGGACTCGATTCTTTGCTTATTTCTCAGATTGCCTTTTATGATGATCCAGAAAGATTTATTGAAAAAGTAAATGAATTGTGTGATGAATTAGAAGAAAGGGTTAAAACTATGAAACCAAGTGGCAAGAAAAGGATAATGGTGACAGGAACTCCTATGGCATTGCCAAATTGGAAATTGCATTCTATAGTAGAAGGACTGGATGCAGAAATAGTGGTAGAAGAAACTTGTACAGGTACTAGATATTTTGAAAATGAAGTAGCTGAAGATGGAGAGACCATGGATGAAATACTAAAGAATTTAGCTGATAGGTATATGGGAGTAAACTGTGCGTGCTTTACGCCAAATGAAGGGCGAATAGAGGATATTTTAAAATATGTAAAGGAATACAATGTAGATGGAGTTATCAACTACAATTTATCTTTCTGTCATACTTATGGAGTTGAGTACAACAAAGTAGAAAAGGCATTGAAAGATAACAATATACCAGTCATAATGATAGAAACAGATTATTCAGAAGGCGATACTGGTCAAATTAAAACAAGGGTGGAAGCATTTTTGGAGATGATCTAATTTGGAAAGAAACTACATTCTTTTTCACAATTATTCTAATGGTTTAGAATTGGAATCTTTTCTTAAAAAAAATGGCATAAAATATACTATATCCCCAACACCTAGAAAATTATCTACAAGTTGTGGAATATCTATTATTTATAAAAAAGAAGATGAAGAAGCCATAAAGAGAATAATTGAGGAAAATAAAATAGATATAAAAGGGTTTTATAAAATATAGAATTTTTCAGTAATTTTCATAAAGACAATTTTAAATAAATTCCAGTGATTTGTCAGTTTGGAAACAATAAAAGACGTCAGCTTTTATATAGATAGAAGCTGACGTTTTTGTCATGATTATTTAAAATAAGATGAAATTTTAGCAATCATGAATATATCGCTTATTCCGCTCAATACCATTCCTAGCCCAATGGTTACAGGGAAGGCAGGAGATAAGGTTGTAGGATTCATAACTCCATAAAATCCAAAACAAATAGCTACAATTCCAAATATAGCAGAAATCCACCATTTTTCGTAGTTCATGCTTTTTAAAT
Organism: Bacillota bacterium; assembly: GCA_029779375.1. GTDB lineage: Bacteria > Bacillota > Clostridia > Tissierellales > Sporanaerobacteraceae > Sporanaerobacter. Next base: position 4,214 of record JAKPAR010000387.1, read on the forward strand.
TTACGGCATGTTGGAAGTTTATTGCTCCGTGGAAGAACAAGAAAAATCCTAAAATTGCACCAAGTATATAAACTATTGTTTGAGGTTTTATAAGAAAATAAATTCCTATCAATAAAGCAATAATACCAGTACCCAAATTAAAACCCTGCAATCTTTCAAACTCTTCAGCATTTAGATGGGAAAATATTTTCGAAATTCCATATATACTTATGAGTATGCCTAGGATTATTACAATGATTTTGTTTGTAGTATCTGGATGGAGCATAAACATTAGACCAAATAGAATGTATATTATTGCCATTGCAATAAAACTTATTTTTGTTTGTTTAAGGAAATTTTTCAAGTTATCCCTCCTAATTTTATGAATCTAGTATGTATATATATGTACATACCCATTTATTTTGAATATAAACTTGCTTTATTTTCTTTTCTTTAAATATGTATAGGTTCCATTTATTTCTCCACCTAATATTATCATTATATTTGATATATATAGCCATATTAGTAATATGATGATTCCCCCTAAGCTGCCATAAATTTTAGAATAATTTCCAAAATTGTTTGCATAAAAGGAAAATATCATAGAAGCTATAATCCAACCAAAAGCTGCAAATATTGCTCCAGGAAGGGTTTCATTAAATTTTAAATTTAAATTTTCTTCATGAGGAGGGCTCAATTTATATAAAAGGGCGAATATTACAACCATAGATACAATAGGTATAATCATTCTCAAAAATTCCCACCAATAATAGAAAGCATGACTAGCTCCAAGCCATTTGAAAATTTTTTCACTAATGATTTTTCCAAACACAAGCATTGCCAATACTATTAAAAGCAAAAAAGCCAATACAATGGTGAATATAATAGATAAAACTTTCATCCTCCAAGAAGGTCTTTTTCTTTCTACATTGTAGGCTTTGTTAATGGCTTTTATCATGGAGTTTATTCCAAGAGAACCAGTCCAAACAGAAAACAGTATACTAAAAGACAATAGAGTCTGAGAACTTGAGTCTATTGTTTCTTTTAAGATGTTTTTAAAAATACTTTGAGCTTCTAATGGAACTCTGATTAAAGCATGGTCTAAAAATTCAATTTGGCCAATAGAAGTATATTTTAATAAATTTAGAAAAAACATTAAAAAAGGGACAATAGATAGTATTGAAAAATATGTGAGTTGTCCCCCTATGGCAGCTATGTCATCGTCTTTTATTCTATAGATGAGTTCATCTAAAAATTCAAACCATATTTTATTTTTATATTTTTTATAAAACTTATCTTTAAATTTCAAATCCATCCCATCCTTTGTCATATATATTTTAACCAATTTTTATATAACGATTATAGGAAGGATGGAAATAGTTATTTTTTGAAGTAGTACAATTTTCCATCTTCTATATAACTTTCAATATAACCTCTATTGTACAATGCTACTATGAAAGCAGAGGTAGAAGATAGATATAGATGATGTTGTATATAGTCTGTGTTGTCTATTTCATTTAATATGATTATATTTTGAAGTAAATCTTCTTTTGTTTGAGGCTGTTCAAGTACAGTTAAATATTCTTCAAGAAGTTTATTTATATGATTGATATTTTTTTGTGCTAAAGCTATAATTTCTTCTTTAGAAAATATAGTTTCAGAATGCCCCAGTACAAATATATCTGCATCTATTTCTTTTATATATTCTAGTGTTTTTAGTTCTTCTTCAACACTATATAGATATGGTATAGAATATTTTTCAAGAATAGCTGTGCTAAAGATACTGTCTCCAAGAAAACATACTCTATCAGGAGTGATGACTCCAATTTGTTCTATAGAATGGCCCTTCAGAGGTATTATTTCAAGCTTTTCGTCATTTATTTTATTTATTCCTATGGAAAGAGTATCATCAACCTTTATTTTTTTTGTCACGCCATTTCCTTTTGGAGCAATTCCTCCAAATAGTATTGAAGGATGAAGTTCAACATTTTCCATAAAGAGCTTTTCTTTTTCTGAAGTATATGTGATACATCCAGGATAATTTTCAGTTAGATATACATTTCCCCCACAGTGATCTAGATGATTGTGGGTATTTATTATATATTTTAGGTGAAGTCCATTGGTCTTTAAGACTTCCTCAATCTTTCTTGCCACTGTATTGGTGAAACCCGTATCTACAAGCAAGCAGTTTTTGTTTTTATATGTGAATACTCCTATATTTGTATTGTTTTCAATGTAATAAGTATTCCCATTTAACTTAGTAAGTTCCATAATTTCAGCTCCCATATAAAAAGATTACAGATAATATTTTAATTTAATTGTTGCAAGAAATCAACTTGGAATGATATAGAACAAGAACATTATTTTTGAACAATTCCTTTGATGATGCGTATGAAGAAGCTCGTCATCATTATGGTGCTTTAAAGAATGTAGATATGATATTTAATGTTTCTAGTACAAAAGAACTTGCTTTTTTAGAGACTTTTGGAATACCATATGTTGGCTCTGGTATTGATCTTGTGCCTTTAAACAAGGCTATTAGAAAAGAAATTATAGCATACAGAGGAAGTGCTGAAAAGGAAGATTTCCATTCATAACACCTTCAACAACAAGCCTCATAAGAGTTGCTTGAGGTGCAGGGAGTTCTGATGAACCAAATCCCCATGCCTTGTTTAGAAGTACCTATAAATATTACTATGGCTAAAATTCCAAATAGTACTACTTTCATGGACAAATCTTGTTCGGTTCTAAGAGTTGATTTGTTATTAGCTCCAGCTTTAAGTCCGCTCATTGCTTCTTTAAAAGTTGTAAATATCAAAGGCAATGATTTGATAAGGCTTAATATTCCTCCAAAAGCTACTGCTCCAGCACCAAATACTATCTCTTAAGCCTATATAAGCATTAGCAGCACCAAATACTATGGACATAAGAATACCAACAATGATTGCAGTTGGGGAAAATTCAGGCAGTGCAGGTATATATGGTTTAAATTCTTCAGTATTTTTCACTTTTCTGACCTCTTCTGTTATAGTATTTTTTTTATCTCAAATTTTATGTAAAAAAGAGAGGGGAAATAAATCTAGCTTACACAATAATTATAAATTAAATCTATGCAATTTTAATATATTAGAGGATTTTCCAAATATATGTCGAATGGAAATACATATATATTCCTTAAGTATATTGATCGATAAGAAGGTGAAAATAGGGGGAGAGAGAATGAATTGGGAACCTAAAAATTTCAAGCTAGAAGCTACAACTATATGGAATTTTCCTGAAAGAGGAAATTGGGCTACTCATAATGGAGAATACCGGGGAAATTGGTCTCCATATGTGCCCAGAAATATTATTAGCAGGTATTCCCAAAAAGATGATATAGTTTTAGATCAATTTATGGGTAGTGGCACTACTTTAATTGAAACGAAATTATTACAAAGAAAAGGAATAGGAGTTGAGATTAATCCTGAAACAATTAAAATAGCGAAAAAAAGCTTAAATTTTGATAAAAATAGAGATTATGAACCTAGAATTTATAACGGCGATGCTAGAAATTTATACTTTATACCCAACAATAGTATCGATTTGATTTGCACACATCCACCATATTCAAATATAATTAAATATAGTCAGGGAATAAAAGGCGATTTATCAAATTGTGATGTGGATGAATTTATATATGAAATGGGAGCTGTGGTCAGAGAATGCTTTAGAGTTTTAAAAGAAGATAAATATTGTGCAATATTAATGGGAGATACAAGAAAGTCTAAACATATAGTACCATTGGGATTTAATGTGATGGAGAAGTATTTAGAAACTGGATTTTTATTAAAGGAAATCATTATCAAGGAGCAACACAATTGCAATACTACAAATTTTTGGTATGAGAAAAGTGTACGATATAATTTTCTTTTAATAGCTCATGAATATTTGTTTGTATTTAGAAAACCAAAGTTTTAAAATTAGTATTTATTAGGAGAGGATCAAATTGGATAAAGATGAATTTGTAATGCCTGTTGTCAAATGGGTGGGGGGCAAAAGACAGTTAATTTCTGAAATTGATAAATATCTGCCTTCCAATTATTCAACTTATTATGAGCCATTTCTAGGTGGAGGAGCAGTGCTTTTTCACTTACAGCCTCATAAAGCAGTAGTTAATGATATAAATGAGGAGCTTATGAATTTATATCAAGTGATAAAAGACAATGTGGAAGATTTGATAGAAGATTTGAAAAAGCATAAAAACGAACCAGATTATTTTTATAAAATTAGAGAATTGGATAGAGACATTCAAAAATACAATGAGTTGACTCCTGTTGAAAGAGCTTCTAGGATACATTATCTAAATAAAACCTGTTACAATGGATTATTTAGGGTAAATTCTCAAGGCCAATTTAACGTACCTTTTGGGAGATACAAAAACCCCAATATTGTGAATGAAACGACTTTAAGAGCTGTAAGCAATTATTTTAATACTGCAAACATAATTTTTAAATGTTGTGACTTCGAAGAAGCAGTTAAAGGGTGTAGAAAAGGCAGTTTTATTTATTTTGATCCACCTTATGATCCTATTAGTGATACTAGCAGTTTCACAGGCTATGATAAAGGTGGTTTTGGCAAAACAGAACAAAAAAGACTAAAAGACCTATGTGATAATCTAAATAAAAGAGGCGTTAAGTTTTTACTTTCCAATTCTCAAACTCAATTTATATTGGATCTATACAAGGATTATAGGATAGAAATAGTTCAAGCTAAAAGAACAATAAATTCAAAAGGCAACAAGAGGGGAGAAGTAAATGAAGTGTTGGTGATGAATTATGAGTGAAACTAAAAATGATTTAGCTTGGGATAAACTTTTTACTAAATATAATATTTTGAATGAAATAGAGAAAAAAGGTTTTTTTGAAATTTCATCAATTCAAATCAATGAGTTTAGAGAAGCTAGATTGGCCACTAAATTTGATCATAAGATTAATTTGCCAAAGTTATTTAGAGAAAATCATTTGTCCATTCTTCCTGTAACCAGGGGAAATTATGTTATTTCTCAATTTGAGGCCTATAAAGAATTTGATGAAATGAATACTGAAGTAACCAATATTGTTTTTCCAGAATATATAGAAAGCATTGATTATAAAAATATAACTTCCGAATCAATGGCTATAAATTGTGCTTTTGTATCAGGTATATTGTCAGATTTTCTTCAAGATGATAAGATTTTGCCTACTGTTAATGGAAGGATGAGTTCAGATAAGTTTTCTTTTTATATCAATAATACTAATACAAATAAATCTGTAGAAATTAAAGTTTCAAATTCTCAAATAGAAATTGATGGTGGTTTTGAGGGAAAAGAAAGTCTTGCACTAATAGAGGCTAAAAATTCAATTTCAGATGATTTTCTCATTAGGCAGTTATATTATCCTTATAGATTGTGGAACAGCAAAATAGCAAAGGCAATAAGGCCAATTTTCATGGTGTATTCTAATGGTATTTTCACATTGTATGAGTATGAATTTTTGGATACTTGCAATTATAATTCGTTAATTTTGACAAAACAAAAAAATTATACATTAGAACAATTTGATGTGAAGCTAGATGATATAAAGTCTATTCTAAATGAAGTACAGGTAATAGAAGAACCAAGGATTCCATTTCCACAAGCAGATAATATGAAAAGATTGATAAACTTGTTGGAATTATTATATACAAATGATATGACAAAAGAAGAAATAACTACTACCTATGATTTTGACCCAAGACAAACTAATTATTATACTGATGCGGGCAGGTATTTAGGAGTAATAGATAAAAGAAGAGAAAATGAAAATATAGTTTATTTTTTAACTGATGAAGGGAAAAGACTTTTCAATATGAATTTAAAGTTAAGACAGCTTAAATTTGTAGAACTAATACTTAAACACAGTGCCTTCAATAAAGTCTTAAAAGAATATTTTAAAATGGAGAAAATGTCTAAAAAGAGTGATATTGTAGAGATAATGAAAAAATCAAAGCTATATAGAATAGGATCTGAAGAAACATTCAAAAGAAGAGCACAGACAATTTCAAGTTGGATTAATTGGATATTAGAATTAGCTAAATAGCTAGCCACGGGGAGCCCCGTGGCATTTTACATTTATAATTTTTCCTAGTTATAATATTGAAATTGCTGAATAAATATTGGTATGGATTAAATTTGAGTTCAATATTTTATCTTAGTGTGATATAATTTGTGTAATCCAATACAAAGGGGGCAAATACAATGGGTATTTTGTCAAGATTTAAAGATATTATGTCTAGCAATATAAATGCAATGTTAGATAAGGCTGAAGATCCAGAAAAGATGATAGACCAATATTTGAGGGATTTAAATAGTGATTTAGGTAAAGTAAAAGCTGAAACAGCTTCCATAATGGCAGAAGAAAAGAGAGCTAAAAGACAATTAGATGAATGTAGAGAAGAAATTGCTAAAATGGAAAAGTATGCAGTGAAAGCATTGCAAGTAGGAAATGAAGACGATGCAAGAAAGTTTTTAGAGAAAAAAGCTGAAATTGTGAAAAAAGAAAGTGAATTGGCAAAAGCATATGAATTGGCAGCGTCCAATTCCACAAGAATGAGACAAATGCATGACAAACTTGTAAGTGATATTGATGAATTGGAATCTAGAAGAGCTATGCTTAAAGGGAAAATGGCAGTAGCAAGAACTCAAGATAGAATAAATAAAATAGGTTCTTCAGTAGACAGTGCAGGTAAATCCATATCAGCTTTTGACAGAATGGAAGAAAGGGTAAACAAAGCATTAGATGAAGCAGAGGCAATTAAAGAATTAAATAGTAGTAAAAAAGATGATATAGAAGAATTGGCAGCTAAATATGACGATGTTGACACGAGTATAGATGATGAACTAGAGGCTCTAAAGGCAAAATTAAAAAATAATTAATAATACAAAAGCTGTAGATTTATCTACAGCTTTTATCCCAATTGTGAGGTGAATTGCTATGCTTATACATTACAAATGTCCTAATTGTGGTTCTGATATGGTCTTTGATAGCAATACTGGGAAACTTAAATGCAATAGTTGTGGAAGAGAAGATGATATAGAGGGTTTTTCAGATGAGTTTATAACCCGTACTTTTTCAGAAGAGGATGGAAAAGAATATCATTGCAAAAATTGTGGGGCAGTCATAATCACTGAAGCAGAAACTACAGCAACTACTTGTAGCTTTTGTGGGGCAGCAGTAGTTCTTGGAGATAGACTTTCAGGAACCATGGCTCCATCTAAAGTTATTCCTTTTAAAATCAGTAAAAAACAAGCTGAGGAGGCCTTTAAGTCTTGGTGCAAAAATGGACTTTTGACTCCAAAAGGTTTTATGACTGCTGATAGAGTCAAGAAGATTACAGGGATGTATGTTCCTTTCTGGCTATATGATTTAAATAGTAGAGTCGAAGTAAATGCTGTTGGTACCAAAATAAGAGAATATACAAGAGGAGATTATATTTATACAGAGACTAGATATTATGATGTGTATCGAGATATAAATCTTGATTATATAAAGGTGCCAGTAGATGCATCCGAAAAAATGAATGATGAACTAATGGATAAATTGGAGCCTTACAATTATACTGACTTAAAAGAATTCAAAACCCCATATTTAGCTGGGTATATTGCGGAAAAGTACAATTATGATGAATCCCGAATGCTACCAAGAGCTAAGGACAAGATTGAAAATTACATACAGTCCTATATAAATTCTACTATTGTGGGATATTCATCAGTTAGATTTACAAATAAGCATATTGATACATCTAAGAAAAATGCTTATTACACTCTACTTCCTGTATGGATGGTGTATTATGACTATGAAGATTCAGAGCATGTTTTTGCTATGAATGGTCAAACAGGAAAAGTAGTAGGTAAACCTCCTATAAGTTATAAAAAGGCTGCTGCTTGGTTTGGTGGAATAGCTGGGTTTTCATTTATAATACTTAAGCTTATTTCAATTGCAATGGGAGGGGGATTATGGTGAGAAAAAAGAAAGTTTTATCTATTATTCTTTTATGTATTGTACTTCTAATTC
>JAKPAR010000396.1 GCA_029779375.1 Bacillota bacterium
ATAATGAAAAGAGTACCCCATTTCAAGCTGTGGAAGAATTTAAAAGGGTTGGAGCATACTCTTTTGATGCCAATATACTTAAAGTATTTTTTGACAATATAGTAAACTATTATTTAGGTTCTAAAGTGAAAGTGAGTGATGGACATATAGGAGAAATAGTATTTATTCCTCCTAACAATATTACTTGTCCAGTTGTAAAATTGGGAAACACCTATGTGGATTTAGCTAAAGAAGAAGATTTAAAAATACTTGAAATGGTAGGATAGTGTAAAATTAATTTTTGCAAAGTCTTGGTACTACTCTTGTAGCTACATAGGTGGCTACAATACATTTAATTAAATCTCCAGGTAAAAATATGATACAACCAGTTTTTAGTGCTGTAGCAAAAGAAATTTCTTTTAACAGCACTTTATTTAATATAAGATACATATAAGGAACACCAAAAGCGTAAATAATAGCTGTCCCTGCCAATGCAGCTAAAAACATTCTCTTAAAACTAACTTTCTTTTCAGTATTTCCTATGACCCCAACTATGTATGCTGCAAATATAAATCCTATCAAGAACCCAAAAGAAGGGCTAAAAACTGTCTGTGGTCCTCCTGAAAATCCTGCAAATATTTTTACTCCACAAAGTCCTAATATCACATATAATAGTTGAGACAAGCTACCAAGTTTAGGACCTAATATAAGTCCTGATAGAATAGTAAAAAGGGTTTGAAGGGTAATAGGAACATTTCCCAATGGAATACTTAAAAAAGCTCCTACGGCTGTCAATGCTGTAAATAATGATACTGATACCATGTCTTTTGTACTGATTTTCATAAAAATCCCCCTTAAAATAAATTTGTCTACTAAATATAAGATTAAGTTTACAATATAAATATACTTTATTGTTCTCATATTGTCAACTAAAAATATAAAGCGGTTGACAATGAAAGTTTTTATGGTTTCCTCAAAATAGCTTGACAAGAGTTCTAGCTGTGTATATACTGTATATAAAGAATATAGACAGTATATACACAGCTAAATTAGAATGGGGAGATGAAAATGAAAATACTTATTTCAAATTCCTCAAATGAGCCCATATATGAGCAGATATCTAGCCAGATAAAATCTATGATACTTAAAGGGGAACTTATAGAAGGAGAGATGCTTCCTTCTATAAGAGGACTTGCCAAGGATCTTCAAATAAGTGTCATTACCACAAAGAGGGCTTATGATGAATTGGAAAGAGAAGGCTTCATTGAATCAGTTCAAGGGAAGGGTTCTTTTGTTGCCAGTCAAAACAAGGAACTCATGAGAGAGATGAAACTAAAGATTATAGAAGAACAATTGCAAAAAGTAGTCAAGGAATGCAATGTATTGGGACTTTCCTATGAAGAAGTAAGTGAAATGCTAAGAATTTTGTTTGAGGAGGTTTAAGTATGGACTATATTTTAGAGGTAAACAATTTGAGAAAAGAGTTTAAAAAATTCGCATTAAAAGATATAAGTTTTAAATTAGAACCGGGATATATCATGGGGTTTATAGGACCAAATGGGGCTGGCAAGAGTACTACTATTAAACTAATAATGAATTTGCTTAAATTAGATGGTGGAGAAATAAAGGTATTTGGATTAGACCATAAAAAACATGAAAAAGAAATAAAAGACAGGATTGGTTTTGTATATGACGAGAATTATTATTATGAGGATTTGACTATAAAGCAGATGAAGAATATAGTGGCAAGTTTTTATTCTAAATGGGATGATGCTACTTTTAATGACTATATTGAACAATTTGATTTGGATCCAAAATCTAAAATAAAGACTCTTTCTAAGGGGATGAAGATGAAATTTTCTCTAGCTGTAGCTCTTTCTCACAATGCAGATTTAATCATAATGGATGAGCCTACATCTGGATTAGATCCAGTATTTAGAAGAGAGATACTAGATATACTTTACAATGTCATACAAGATGAAACTAAAAGTATATTTTTCTCAACTCATATAACTACTGATTTAGAGAAAATAGCAGACTATATTACTTTTATCAATAAAGGAAGTATTGTTTTTTCAGAAACTAAAGATGAAGTACTTGAAAATTATAGTGTGGTTAAAGGAGGAATAGACCTTCTTGATAGAGATATAAGGAAAGAATTTATAGGTCTTAAGGAAACCAATGTAGGATTTGAAGCATTGACGAATAATAAAGATAAGGTGAAAAGACTTTTTGGAGAAGAGGTTCTGATAGAAAGAGCAACTCTTGAAGATATAATGTTCTATACAGTAAGGGGGTAAGGTAATGATAGGATTATTAAAAAGAGATTTACATTTGATTATTTCAGATAAGAAAAATAGATTTTTCTTTCTATTATATATACCTTTTTTACTTTTAATAGTAGAGTCCTATGATCAAAAGTGGCCATACTTTATTATATTGTATACTTATACTTATCTTATAGCTATTACACCATTTAGCTATGACATGACATACAAAACTAGCTATATGATGAGTTCTTTACCTATTAGCAGAAAAGAAATGGTTTTATATAAATACTTATTAACATTTATTTATTTTGTAATAACTGTTGTGTATGCTGGGGTTTATTTGTGGATAATTAATACTTTAGGAATAACAACTGTGGATTATTTTAATTTAGAGGTGATAAAAGCAGTAATACCTGTAATACTTATTTCCATATCATTTCTATATCCTGCATATTTTCGATTTGAACCTAAAATAGCTCAAATAGTTCACATGATAATTTTTATATCTTCATTTGTTGCTATGATGAATGTTGCTAACCTTGGAGAAAATTCGTTGGTAAGCCATATAAAATTCCTTAGTGATAATTATATTTTACCTATATCTATTGTCTTATATATATTGTCATTACTATTATCTATGAAACTTTATGAAACAAGAGATTTATAGAGGTGATATTATGTTTAATTTGGTTAAGAAGGATTTAAAATTATCTACTAAAATAAATATTTTTGCAGTAGTTTATGCAATGTTTATTTCTGCAATGGGAATGAATGTACCTGTTGATTTACCTATCAATATAATGTATATATTGGGAATTATCATGTTAGTATTTATTTCTGTAATTTATTCTATCGGATATGATGACAAGAATAAAAGTGAAGTGGTTTTAAATAGTTTTCCTATTGATAGAGTAGATATTGTAAGAGGTAAATATGTGACTTTGATAATATTTATACTTATTGGCAGTGTTTTTACGTTACTATTTACAAATGCAATTGAAGCATTGGGATTAAAATCAGCGGGTAGACCTGCAGATATATGGGATATTGTAGCAGCTGTGAGTT
>JAKPAR010000024.1 GCA_029779375.1 Bacillota bacterium
TTGTTTCTATACTTATGACTTCATGTGGTAAACCAACTGATGAAATTGTTTTAAATGAAATGAACCAAACTTTAAAAAAATTTAAAAACTATAAATGTATATCAAGTGTAGTAGTTAAGAGCAACAAGGGACAATCGAAATATAAATATAAAGAAACTTTTGTGAAGCCAGATAAAATTAAATTAGAAATTATTGAGCCAAAAGAAAGTTTTGGGTGTATAATTATATATGATGGCTCTCAAATTTTTTTAAGACATCCCAACATAAGTCAAACCATTTCCATGAAAAATATAAACTCACTCAACAAAGACTTTTTTATAGGCAACTTTTTCATGAACTTAAGCCTTTTAGAAGAACCTAAATTTCAAACAGAAAAAATAGGCAGGGAAGAGTACATAATATTTAGTATTGACATACCAGCTCAAAACAAGTACAGGTGGAGTGAAAAAGCTTGGATAAATAAAAAAGATTTCACTCCATATAAACTGGAAATCTTAAACAAAGAGGGGGAAGTGAATACCGAAATTTTTTATGAACAGTTCAATTATGATGTCTTGCTAGATACTGATTTATAAGGGGGCAAACTAAAATTGAAGGGTTTAGAAGATATTCGACCAACATGGGCTGAAATCGACTTAGACAATTTAGCTCACAATATGAGAGAAGTGAGAAGAATTGTCGAAGAAGATATATCAGTCATGGCTGTTGTCAAAGCCAATGCATATGGTCACGGTTCCATTGAAACTTCTAAAGTTTTTCTTGAAAATGGGGCTTGCTATTTAGCAGTAGCCACATTAGGAGAAGCAATAGAGCTAAGAAGAGCTGGTATTAGTGCACCAATACTTATATTAGGATATATCAAAAATTCACAACATCATATAGCAGTAGAAGAAGATATAACTGAAACTATTTACAATATGGAAAGTGCAAAATTTTTATCAGATGCAGCCACAAAATTAAAAAGAAAAGCTAAAGTCCATATAAAAATTGATTCAGGTATGGGGAGAATAGGGTTTAGGCCAGATGAAAAGTCCATTGAAGAAATAGTGCATATATGCCGACTTCCAAATCTTGAAGTTGAAGGAATATTCACTCATTTTGCAAAGGCAGATGAACTAGATAAAACTTTTACAATAGAGCAATATGAAAAATTCCAATGGACTATAAAAGAATTAGAAAATAGAGGTTTAAACATTCCCATTAAACATGCTTCAAATAGTGCTGCTATTATTGATTTGCCAGAGTACAATTTAAATATGGTAAGAGGCGGTATAATGCTTTATGGTCTCTACCCATCTGATGAAGTAATTAAAGAAAAAGTAAAGTTAAAACCTGCCATGACATTAAAAGCCGAAATATCAAATATAAAAGTAGTTCCAAAAGGGACTGGAATTAGCTATGGCCAAATATTTGTTACAGAAAGAGAAAGTAAAATAGCTACTATCCCTATAGGATATGCAGATGGATTTACAAGACTTTTGACTTCAAAAGCTGAAGTAGCAATAAAAGGACAAAGAGTACCTGTAGTAGGTAAAATTTGCATGGATCAGTCTATGGTCGATGTGACAGATGTAGAAAACGTGTCTTTAGGGGACGAAGTAATTCTATTTGGAGATGGAAGCTTTGGAGTTCCTCATATTGATGAAGTAGCTGAAATATTAGGTACCATAAGTTATGAAGTATTGTGTATGGTTGGAAGAAGAGTTCCTAGAGTTTACATCAAAGATAAAAAAATTGTAAAAGTTGTAGATTATTTGTTGGACTAATAAAAACTTGCATAATATATTCAAATTGTTGACACAATTATAGTTAATAAATATAATTGATTTGGTACTATTAAATATTGGGGTCATAAATTTTTGTTTTTTTAATATATATTTATAATACATTTGGAGGCTTATCTTTTGTTTGGTTGTGGGGGAATCTCAAAAGGCTTGGGGGTGCAATTGTTAATGGCTGAAACCAAAAGGATCATGATAAGTTTGCCTGATAGTTTGTTAGAAGAAGTTGATTTTATAGTTTCTATTGAGAAAAAAAACAGGAGTGAGTTAGTGAGAGAAGCCATGAAATTATACATCAGAGAAAAGAAAAGAGTAGATATATGCGAGAAAATGAAAACTGGCTATAAGGAAATGAGCAAGATAAATAGTAGTCTTGCAGAAATGGGCATGGAACAAGATATGAGAGAGCTGTATATTTATGAAGCGAAACTTACAGGGTGTGAAAAAGTGTGATAGTTAAAAGAGGAGATATTTTTTATGCTGATTTGAGCCCAGTTGTAGGTTCGGAGCAAGGTGGAGTTAGACCTGTTCTTGTCATACAAAATGACATAGGGAACAAATATAGCCCTACTATCATTATTGCGGCTATTACTTCTCAGATAAATAAGGCTAAACTTCCTACCCATGTTGAAATAAACGCTCCTGAATATGGGCTACCTAAAGATTCAGTAGTTTTATTGGAACAAATTAGAACAATAGATAAAAAAAGGCTACGAGAAAAAATTGGTAGATTCAATGACGATATGATGGACAAAGTCGATGAATGTATAAAAATAAGTCTTGGACTTGTAGATTTATAAAGAATAATTTTTAATAAGCATGGATGACATGCTTATTTTTTTGGGAAATTTCCTGGGAAATATATGCTAGATATTTAAAATACACTAAATCTATAGTATAATCTAATGAAGGAGGAATTGAGATGAAAAAGAAAAATATCATATTATCATCAATCATTATTTTGACAATAATATTTAGTATGGGGATTATAGCTTTTTCTGAACCAGGTTCACAAGATGATCCATTAGTTACATTAAGTTATGTAGAAAAACAAATTAGAGAAATTAAATCTTATGTTGACCAAAAGATAGCAAACAGTAGTTCATCCAATTCTACTCTTGTAGTAGTAGAAATAGAAAGTGGACAATCTATTGTAGGAAAGGCTGGAACGGAAATAATTCTTCGTGGTGGCAAGGCTACTACAATTGCAGGAGAACTAGGTGGACTTTCAGATATCACAGATGGAAAAGATTTAAAAATGGGAGAAAGAGTACCAGCAAATCATATGCTCATCGTTCCAAGAAGTGATGGGAGAGGAGTTTATGCTGAAACTCATGCTATATTTATGATTCGTGGAGATTATGAAATAAATTATTAGGGGAGAGAAGGGATAAAATTGGCTGAAATAAGACCTTATAGACATGGAGATGAAGAACAAATTGTAAATCTTTTCAATGAGGTTTTTGGGAAAAACAGACAACTAGAGCATTGGCGTTGGCAGTTTTTAGAAAGTCCTTATGGACAAACTGCAATGGCATTGGCAGATGAAGATGGAAGGATAATAGGACAATGTACTTTGATGCCATCAAAAATGCAAGTAGGAGATAGAGAAATATTGGGCGGTCAGTCAATAGATGCAATGGTTGACAAGGATTTTAGAAGAATGGGATATTATGAAAAATTGGCTTTTTATTCTTACGATTTAGGGAGAGAGATGGGGATTAAATTTAGATATGGATTTCCAAGCAAAGAGGCCTTGCAGGGAATACTTGAGAAGCTAGGGGGGAAATTGGTTTGTGATATTCCACTATATATGGATGTATATAGATTAGATAGATTTGCTTCATATTTTCTGAAAAGTAGGACATTGTCCATGATATTGACTGGGCCTGTAAAGTTTTTTATATGGCTATTTAAGGGCAAGAAAGTGAAAAGCAAAGAGAAATATGAATTTGAAGAAATCAAAAGTTTTGACCATAGATTTGATGAATTGTGGAGTAGAATAAATAAAAATTATGGTACTATGACTACTAGAGAAAGTTCTTTTTTGAATTGGAGAATTGCAAATCATCCTAGTGTTTCATATAAAACTTTTGCAGCTACAAAAGATGGACAACTTAAAGGATATATTGTCCTTAAAGATGAAGAAAAACTTGTACGTGGAAAGTATCCATTGAAAATAGGAAGTATTGTGGATATAATTGGAGAAGATGAGGATAGCTATATTGCTCTTTATGAAAGGGCAAAAGAATATTTTAAATCTATAAATGTAGATTTTGTATTGTGTTGGATTCTTGATGGAATGTATCGTGGAGATACTTTGAAAAAATTAGGATTTATGAAAACCAAAAGTAGAATTCCTTTTGCAGTAAAAAATTTGACTGACGATTCTAGTATTGATGAATATATTTTCAAAGAAGAAAATTGGTACCTAATGCCTATTGAAGCAGATACTTATTAGGGGGTTTTGGAATGGCAAAGAAAATTGTAAAGGCAATTTTAAAATATCCTTTAATTTTAATAAATCGTATATATACTTATTTTTATTACAAGAATAGTGATAAAAGAGATAATTATTTAGTTGATGATATGTTTGAAGGGAAAAAGAAAGTTTTAATATTTGCTCCTCATGTAGATGATGAGACTATAGGAGCTGGTGGAACCATCATAAGACATAAAAACAATTTAGATAAAATGGCTCTTGTGTACATTTCTGATGGAGGAGGCAGTACTTCAGAACTGTCTAGAGAAGAAGTAGTTTTAGAAAGAAAAAATGAGGGGAAATGTTTAAAGGAAACATTAGGAATTGAAAATTTGTATTTTTTAGATGAACCTGATGGAAGCGTAAACTCATCCAATGAAGAATTAATAGAAAAAATTGTTCAAATACTTGAAATAGAAAAACCAGATATCATATATACTCCTTTTATAGTTGATGGTCATAGAGATCATGTAGAGACTACGATTGCTGCAATAAAGGCAATAGAAAAATGGGACAGTGAATTTGAAAGCATATATATGTATGAAGTAAATAGTCCTATACTTCCTAGTACAGTCAATGCTTTATGTATTATGGATGAAAAACTCTACAGTGAAAAGGAAGAACTATATAAAATATTTACATCTCAATGGGCTATGGGTTTCAGCGTGTTTTCTCTTTTAAACAGGAGAAAAAAATTGATAGCTGGACAAGGATATGGTGCAGAGGTATTTGTCAAATCCAATGTTGAAAAGGCAAGAAAGGCACTAGAAGTTATTTTGGAAAGAGGATTTAAACCAGAACAATTTAAACAGTTAAGTAGTGAGTACAACTTGCTTGTAGCTTATAGACAAAATAGTCAATTGAAAAATGAGTACAATACCTTGGTAGATAAAGTAATAACTGAAGAGTTTGCTAGAAGATAAAATGGTGTAGGACCATAGATATTATTGTGATA
Source organism: Bacillota bacterium (assembly GCA_029779375.1). Taxonomy (GTDB): domain Bacteria; phylum Bacillota; class Clostridia; order Tissierellales; family Sporanaerobacteraceae; genus Sporanaerobacter. The sequence continues at coordinate 5,219 of JAKPAR010000024.1, forward strand.
TAATATAGACTATGCTTATTTCTATTCTATTTGAAAGGAGGAAGCTCATATTTAGAGCTATAATACAATGAAGGTACTTCATCTTATAAGCGGTGGCGATACTGGGGGGGCTAAAACCCATGTAATCTCACTGGTTAAAGGCCTTGAGAAATATGCGGATGTAAAGATTATTTGCTTTATAGAAGATGCTTTTTATAGAGAAGCGATAGAAGCAGGATTAAATATTGAGGTATTTAAGCAGAAGAAAAGATATGATATGTCTGTTATATCTCGTCTCAAAGAGGAAATATTAAAAGAAGATTATGATATCATCCATTGTCATGGGGCAAGGGCAAATTTCATTGCCATGTTTCTTAAAAGCAGGGTAAACAAGCCCTTCATAACTACAGTACATAGTGATTATAAATTGGATTTCAAAGATAATCCCTATAAAAAAATAGTATATACAGCAATTAATTCAACTGCCCTTAAAAAATTTGATTACTACATTGCTATTTCTTCAAATTTCAAAAGGATGCTTATTGATAGAGGATTTGATGAACACAAAATATTTACTGCTTACAATGGCATTGACATGGAAAGCAAGATAGATTTTGTAGAGAAAGATGAATTCTTAAAAAGATATGGAATTGATGGAAGAGATAAAACTATTGTGGGAATTGCAGCTAGACTTGATTTAGTCAAAGATCATGACACTTTCATAAAAGCTGCATATAAAGTACTTGAAAATAGAAAAGATGTTATATTTTTAATTG
>JAKPAR010000025.1 GCA_029779375.1 Bacillota bacterium
TCACTACTTACACTAATAATCGTAATAACTTTAGTTTTTCTTCTCATGCGCCTAATGCCTGAAGAAGGATATTTTGGAGATAACTATGAAAAACTTGATGAGTCACAAAGAGAAGCTATATTGACTAGCATGGGACTTAGGGATCCAATGCATGTACAGCTTAAAAACTTTTACAAATCTATAATATCTGGAGATTTAGGAACTTCTATAACCTATAGACCTAAAGTGCCTGTAGCTGATATTATAAAAACTAAAATTCCTTATTCATTGTGTTTTGGATTGGTTGCTATGGCATTGTCACTGGTATTTGGAATTACATTAGGTATAGCTATGGCACGAAGTAAAAGTAAATTTTGGGATAAATTTGGAACTGCATATATTGTCATTATAAATGCTGTTCCAGCAGCGGTATATTATTTATTTATTCAATTGTACTGTTCAAATGTTCTTAAACTTCCAATATTGTTTAGCCCAAGTCAACCTAGTAGTTGGATTTTGCCGGCTATTTCTATGTCTCTTGGTAGTTCAGCATCTTATGCAATGTGGATGAGACGATATATGGTGGATGAGTTGAATAAAGATTATGTGAAACTTGCAAGAGCTAAAGGACTTAAAGATAAAAAAACTATGAGAAAACATGTTTTGAGAAATGCTTTCGTTCCTATGTCTCAATATTTGCCAGCGTCTTTGCTGTATACTATAGCAGGTTCTATATATATAGAATCTTTATATTCAATACCAGGTATGGGAGGATTGCTTGTAGATGCTATTCAGAGACAGGACAATCCTTTGGTTCAGGCACTAGTTCTTATTTATTCATCAATTGGCATAATAGGACTTTTTTTAGGAGATATTCTTATGGCTTCACTGGATCCACGTATAAAACTAGATAGAAAGGGAGGCGCTAGATAATGACTAATGCAAAGATCAATAAATTAGGCGATGAAATAAATGAATCATTGTTTACTTTTGCAGAATATGATGAATCTCAAGCAGAACGTACAGGATATTCAAATTATTCATATTGGCGCTCCACATTTCAAATGTTTAGAAGAAATAAAGTTGCAATGTTTTTTCTTGTACTCATGATAGTTCTTGTTGTATTTACTGTCATTCAGCCATATTTGCCAAATCAAAAATCTCCTACTAAAATATATATTGATGAAAAGACAAATATGCAGCTTATAAATAACCCACCAGATTCAGAGTTTTGGTTTGGAACCAATTCTATTGGTCAGGATTTATGGTCTCGTATATGGAGTGGTACACGTACTTCTCTTTTAATTGGTTTCTTAGTTGGACTGTGTGAAGCTGTAATTGGTATCACTGTAGGGGCATTGTGGGGATATGTAAAAAAACTTGATGCAGTGATTACTGAAATATACAATGTTTTGGACAATATACCAACTACTATCATACAAGTTCTTTTAACTTATATCATGCGTCCTAGTATAGGTACTTTGATTTTTGCCATGTGTATAACTGGATGGTTAAGTATGGCACGTTTTGTACGTAATCAAATAGTCATTATAAGAGATAGAGAGTACAATTTGGCTTCTAGATGTCTTGGGACTCCAACTAGAAGAATTATAACCAAGAATTTACTTCCTTATTTAGTTTCTGTCATTATGCTTAGAATGGCATTAGCTATTCCTGCGGCAATAGGCTCTGAAGTTTTTCTAACTTATATTGGTCTTGGATTGCCTGTAAGTATCCCATCTTTGGGAAATTTAGTTAATGAAGGCAGAGTAGTCATGATGGCTCCATCATTGCGTTATCAGTTGATATTTCCAGCAATAGTTCTTTCTTTGGTCACAATATCTTTTTATGTAATAGGAAATGCTTTTGCAGATGCTGCTGATCCAAGGACTCATATTTAGGGGGTGGAAAGCATGGCGGATAAGAAAAAAATACTGTCAGTTAAGGATTTAGTAGTGAAATTTGAATTAAGAGGAAGAGTTTTAACTGCTATAAGGGAGGCTTCCTTGGATCTATATGAAGGGGAGAGCCTTGCAATAGTTGGAGAATCTGGTTCAGGAAAATCTGTTTTCACCAAAACCTTTATGGGGCTTCTTGATGGAAATGGATGGATTGATTCTGGAAGTATAATATATAATGGTGAAGATTTGGCCCAATATAAAACAGAAAATGATTGGATAAAAATTAGAGGCAGGGAAATTGCCATGGTTTTTCAAGAACCTATGACTTCATTGAATCCACTGATGACTATTGGAAGTCAAATTGAAGAAGCGGTAATACTCCATAGAGGACTTAAGGGAGAGGAAGCTAAAAAACTTGTAATTGATATTTTAAATGATGTGGGGATAGCTGAACCTGAAAAGAGATATCATCAGTATCCTCATGAGTTTTCTGGAGGTATGAGACAAAGAGTTGTCATAGCTATTGCAATAGCATGTAATCCTAGAATACTTATTTGTGATGAACCAACTACGGCATTGGATGTGACTATACAGGCTCAAATTCTTCAACTTTTAAGGAGTTTAAAGGAAAAATACAATTTAACTATAATATATATCACTCATGATTTAGGAGTAGTAGCTAATGTAGCTGATAGAATAGCTGTTATGTATGCAGGTGATATCATTGAGATAGGAACTTGTGAAGAAATTTTTTATGATCCAAGACATCCATATACATGGGCTTTGCTTTCTTCTCTTCCACAGCTTGGAGTTAAAGGAGAAAAACTACATTCTATAAAAGGCACTCCGCCAAATTTATTCAATGAAATACGAGGCGATGCTTTTGCCCCTAGAAATCCAAGGGCACTTAAAATAGATTTTGTAGAAAGACCACCATATTTTTCTGTAAGTCCTACTCACAAGGCGAAAACTTGGTTGTTAGATCCACGTGCACCAAAGGTAGAACCACCTGAATCCATAAAAAAATTGCGTTCACAATGGAGGATGAGTGAAAATGAATGACAAACAAAGGGAAGTTTTATTGGAGACAAAAAATCTGCGTGTGGAATTTGGAAATAGGAAAAAGAAAAAATTTGTAGCAGTGGATGATGTAAGTTTTCATATTTATAAGGGAGAAACTTTTGGACTTGTTGGCGAGTCTGGTTCAGGGAAAACTACTATTGGTAGGGCTATCATGCGAATAAATGAAGTGGCTGGTGGAGAAATATTTTTTAAAGGGCAAAGGATAAGTGGAAAGATTAGCAAGGATTTAGATAGAGAATTGACAAGAAAAATTCAGATGATATTTCAGGACCCTATGGCTTCTTTGAACGAAAGGGCTAAAGTTGATTATATAGTATCCGAGGGCTTATATAATATAAAGAATTATAGTAGTGAGGAAGAAAGAGAAGAAAAAGTTTGTAAAGCCCTTTTAGATGTAGGACTGCTTCCAGAATTTGCAGATCGTTTTCCTCATGAGTTTTCAGGAGGGCAAAGGCAGAGAATAGGCATTGCAAGAACTTTAGTCATGGAGCCAGAATTTATCATTGCTGATGAGCCAATATCTGCATTAGATGTATCTATTCGTGCTCAAGTTTTGAATTTATTATCTGAACTTCAAAAGAAAAAAGGATTAACTTATTTGTTTATCACTCATGATTTATCTGTTGCAAGATTTATAACTGATAGGATAGCTGTCATTCGAAAGGGGAAAATAGTAGAACTTGCAGATACAGAAAAATTATTTGAGCATCCTTATCATCCATATACTAGAGCATTGTTGTCAGCTATCCCATTGCCTGATCCAATACGTGAAAAAAAGAAAGTATTGGAGGTATATGATCCTAGATGCCATGACTATACAAATGATCCTCCTAAATGGGTAGAAATAGAACCGGAACATTTTGTATTGGCAAATGAGAAGGAAGTGGAAGAATATAGATCTAGAAGTAGAGCATAGGGAGGAAACGATATGGAAAATTATGCTATTATAAAAGCGACTATAGGATATTTAAAACAAGAACCAAAGTTTACAGGGGAGGCGGCAGATGAAGCACTTTTTGGAATGATAGTTAAATTGCTCGAAAGGTCTTCTGATGAATGGTACTATATTGAAACGAACTATAATTATAGAGGATATATTCATGAAAGCCAAATTGAGATTTGTGGTGAGGATACTCTCAAATGGGATAGAGAAGCAAATCATACTATAAATTTTGGTATAGTAGATGTTTTAAAGGAACCTAAATTTCAAAGTTATCCTATATTTCAGCTTACCAGAGGAGCGGTAGTCAAATTGTCTGGAAGAGTAAGTGAAAACTGGGCTGAAATACTTTTCCCAGCTGGGAATAGCGGATGGATAAGAAAAGATTTTATAATGAATAGGATTAGACCGGAAGATAGACTATCTGAAGAAGTTTTGAGAGAAAATGTAGTTAAAACTGCTTTGTCTTATTTGGGAACTCAATATAGATGGGGAGGAAAATCACCATTAGGCATAGATTGTTCTGGATTATGTTCAATTTCTTATTTGATGAATGGTGTCATCATATATAGAGATGCAAAACTTAAGGAAGAATTCAATATGAGAAGTATAAGTAGAGAAGAAATGAAACCTGGAGACTTAATGTATTGGCCTGGACATGTGGCTATGTATATAGGAAATGATAAATATATTCACTCTACAGGAGCATCAAGTGGAGTTGTGATAAATAGTTTGAATCCTAAGGATATAGATTATAGAGAGGATTTAGCGAATATAAGTGAAATAGGAACAGTTTTTTAGATTTGCCCTGGCCTTGCTAGGGTAAAATTTTTATGTATAGAAACTAAAGTATAATATAGACTATAATGTAATGTGTAGGGAATATTAGAAGGGTGATATTAGTGAATAAAAAAATATATCTTTTTATGATAGTTATTTTTGCTTTAGTTTTAAACGGATGTGAAAAAAATGAGGACATTCCTAAAAAAGAAGATATAGAAGATATGGAAGAAAGTGAAGAAGAGAAAATAGATCCTATAGAAGAAAGTATCGTTAATATGACTATGGAAGAAAAAATAGGTCAACTTCTAATTGTAGGTATCGAAGGGACTACCATAGAAGAAAATACGATTGAACTAATTGAAGATTATAAAGTAGGGGGTTTTATATTATTTAGTCGAAATATTAATGATGAGCATCAGATATTGGAGTTGTTAAATAGCCTTAAAAAAGTAAATTCTAACAATGATATACCTTTATTTTTAGCTATAGATGAAGAAGGTGGGAGAGTAAGCAGATTGCCCAAATCTTTTGAAAAATTACCTGAAGCTAAAAAAATTGGTGATGTTAATGACAAAGATTTTTCTTTTAAATATGGTAAGATATTAGGAGAAAGAGTAAAGTCTCTAGGATTTAATATGGACTTCGCACCAGTTTTGGATATCAATTCTAATCCTAAGAACCCAATAATAGGAAATAGAGCCTTTGGTTCAACTATAGATGTAGTAGTAGACAATGGATT
>JAKPAR010000030.1 GCA_029779375.1 Bacillota bacterium
AGACATAAGTATTACTTTTGCACCATGGTCTAGCAAATAATTTATAGTTGGAAGAGCAGAAGTTATTCTTCTATCATCAGTAATATTCCCATTTTCGTCCATTGGAACATTAAAATCACATCTAACTAATGCTCTTTTCCCTTCAAACTGTAAATCTTCAATAGTTCTTTTATTTAGCATATTATCACCCCTAATTTTAGTAATTGGTAAAAGCCGGTCTTGAAATCAAGACCGGACTAATATACTTATTTGTTTGCAATATAACTTGCTAAATCAACAACTCTTCGAGAATATCCCCATTCATTGTCATACCAAGAAACAACTTTCACCATATTGTCTATAACCATTGTAGAAAGTCCATCTACTATTGATGAACGTGGATCTCCCTTATAGTCTACTGATACCAATGGTTCATCTGAGAATCCTAGTATTCCCTTCATTGGGCCTTCACTAGCTTCCTTTAGAGCTTGATTTACTTCTTCAGCTGTTGTTGGCTTTTCTACTTCAAATACAACATCTACTACAGATACTGTTGGAGTAGGTACTCTCATTGCAAATCCATTTAATTTTCCTTTAAGTTCTGGAATTACAAGTGCAACGGCTTTTGCTGCTCCAGTTGTTGTTGGGATGATTGATTCTGCAGCTGCTCTAGCTCTTCTTAAATCTTTATGTCTCTTATCTAGGATTTGTTGATCATTTGTATAAGAGTGAACTGTAGTCATAAGTCCTTTCTTCACTCCAAATTTATCAACTATTACTTTTGCTACTGGTGCTAGACAGTTAGTTGTACAAGAAGCATTTGATATTATATTGTGATTTATTGGATCATATTTGTCTTCATTTACTCCCATAACTATAGTTATATCTTCATTTTTAGCTGGTGCAGTAATAAGTACTTTTTTAGCTCCTGCATTTATATGTTTCATTACACCTTCCCTGTCTCTAAATGCACCTGTTGATTCTATAACTAAATCTACTCCAAGCTCTTTCCAAGGAATTTCTTCTGGATTTCTATGAGCTACTACTTTAATCTTCTTTCCATTGATAATAAATCCATCTTCTACTACCTCTATAGTTCCATTGAACTTTCCATAAAGTGAATCATATTTGAACAAGTGTGCCAATGTGTTTAAATCTCCAGAAGCATTTAATGCTACTATCTCAAAATCATCAATTCCTTCTTCCATGTAAATTCTTAAAACATCTCTTCCTATTCTGCCAAATCCACTTATACCTACTTTTAAAGACATAATGTATTCCTCCTTAAATATATATTTTAGCTACACATGTAGCTTAATTAACAATATCTAATATTTTTTTTGCAGCACCTTCATCAGTTACTAACACCATATCCTCTTTGATAGAACAAATAGAAACAATGGCCTCAGCCTTTCTTTCTCCTCCAGCTACGCCAATTACATTATCTACTTTTTTAAAATCCACAAGTGAAAGTCCTACAGTCATAGATTCCCAAACAGTATTGCCATATCTATCAAAATAATGACCAAAAGCTTCTGCTACTGCTCCTTTTTGTATCAATTCCTCTATTTTCTCTTCTGATGATTTTCTCTTTTTAGCCATTTCATCTGCTCTACCCATACCAAATACTAATACATTAATATTTTTCATGATATTTACAAATTCATTTACTTCTGGCACTTTTAAAAGTGCAGTTATAGTTTCTTCCTCAATATTGTCTGGTACATGCAGAAGTCTGTAATTTCCTCCCAATTTTTGTGCTAGCTTTGCAGCTATACTATTAGCTTGAATTTCAACATTTTTCCCAAGCCCTCCTCTTGCAGGAAGAACTAGTACATCACTTCCTTTCTTTTCTTGGCACATTTCTTCTGCAACCTGTGCCATAGTAGTACCACCGGTAATTCCAATGACAGAATTGCTTGAAATAACACTTCTTAAATATTTAGCTGCAGCCCTTCCCATATCCTTTAAAACCAATTCATCTTCATCTGAATTTCCTGGGACAATTATTACTTTTTTAACTCCCAATATTTTTTCCAATGACATCTCTAAATCACTTAAACCTTTTAAGTTGTGTATAATATCTTTTAAATCTTCTAATACATTTTTCCCATCTTCTGTTACATACATACCCATGGATTCAATATTTAATAGCCCTTGATCCTTCAAAATAGCAACTTCAGTTCTAATTGTCCTTTCACCTATATTTAATTGAGTAGCTAATGCCCTTCTTCCAATAGGTTGACATAAATATATGCTTCTTAAAATATCATATCTTTTTTCAAGAATATCAACTATTTCAGGAACTATCTTTTTTTCTAATTCTATTAAATCATTCAATAAAAACACCTCTTAAGTCTATCATAACCAAAATATCAGCTATTAAATATATAAATAGTATTTTAGGTATATGGTCGTTATTTGTCCCTATGTAAATTATTTGTCCCACTATCCATAAAAAATATACGCTCATTTCTCACTTTCATTATAAGATAAAAGCTTTTATTTTTCAAGTCATAAAAAATAAAAGCTACTATTCTTTTTTTAGAAAAGTAGCTTCTAATATCTTCTTCTCATTGATGAAGATGGTATATTGAGTTCATCTCTATACTTTGCAACAGTCCTTCTAGATATTGATATATCTTTTTCTTTAAGCATATTTGCTATTTGTTGATCGCTTAGTGGTTTCTTTGGATTTTCCTTTTCTATAAATTCCTTTATCATTGATTTTATAGAAATAGAAGAAACCTCTCCATCATTTCCAGAAATTCCAGTAGTAAAAAAATATTTTAGTTCAAACAATCCTCTTGGAGTTTGAATATACTTCCCACTTGTAGCTCTACTCACTGTTGATTCATGGACACCTATGTCATCAGCTACATCTTTAAGAGTCAATGGCTTTAAACCCTTTTCACCTTTTTCAAAAAAATCTTTTTGAAATTTCAATATAGAATATACTACATTGTAAATAGTTGTTTTCCTTTGTTCAATACTTTTTATAATCCACATAGCCGAATTCAATTTTTCTGTCAAAAATGAAGTTATATTTGCATCATCTGATTTAAGCATGAGTTCTTTGTAAAAGCTATTTATATTAAGTCTAGGTGCTGTAATATCATTTAGTACTACCAAATATTCTCCATCGATTTCTTGAAGTATAACATCTGGAGTAATGTATTTCACTTCTCCTCCACCTATAGAAAAACTCCTGCCAGGCTTTGGCTCCAATGTTTTTATGAAATCACAAATATCTTGAACTTCTTCAAGTGCTAATCCTAATTCTTTAGATATTTTTTGAAGTCTATTTTGAGCTATATCTTCTAAATAATTTTTAACTATATTATATATATTTTTGTCCTCTATGCTTTTATCTTTGAGTTGAATGCATAGGCATTCTTCTAAATTTCTAGCTCCAACTCCCACAGGATCAAAGCACTGTATCTCAAGTAAAACCTTTTCCACTTGTTCAGTAGAAGCATTTAAAGTTTCAGCAATATCTTCTACTGAACAAGTTAAATAACCATTTTCATCAATATTTTCAATTATATATTTTCCTATTTCTCTTTCAAAGCCTTCACAAATAGTAAGACCAAGTTGAATAAGCAAATACTCTTTCAAAGAAGTAGAATAACAAACAAAGTTCTCATAAGTTATTTCTTTATCATCCTTTACATTTTGAACAGTATAGCTTATATCATCATAGTTTTCTAGAAATTCTTTCCAATCAATTTCTTCATTTGTGTTGGTTATTTCCTCTATATTTTCATACTCTTCAGAAACATTTTCTTTTTCCAACATAGGATTTATTTCAATTTGTTTTTCTAAATATTCATTTAATTCTTGACTGGTAAATTGAAGTAATTGAATTGCTTGTCTCAACTCGGGTGTCATCACCAATCTTTGAGCTTGTTCAAGGGTCAAATCATAACCTAATCTCATTAAAGCTCACTCCCACCAATAGGTTTTAATATTTGTATATGATTATTATATCAAAAAAATAAGCAATAAACAAAATTATTTATTTTTCGACATTTTTATTGCATATGAAATTTTCATAAAATCAAACAAAAAAGGCTTCCTTAGTTTTTAATGTTTCTATTGGAAGCCTTTTTTATATTATTCTTTATTTTTCTCGTATGGTACACCATTTGCTGCTGGACCTGTTACTTTTCCAACAAAGCTCATAAGAATTATGAGTGTGAGTACATATGGTATCATGGCTAACAATTGTGATGAAACTTTTATATTTGTTCCACCTAAATATACAACCAAACCTTGTGCCACACCAAATAACAAACATGCCCACATAGATCCTTGTGGCGTCCATTTTCCAAATATCATAGCAGCTAATGCTATAAAACCTTGTCCAGAAATAAGAGTTGCTCTAAAATTTGATACTGCAGCCAAACTCATAGCTGCTCCACCAAATCCAGCAAAAACTCCTGATAAGATTACAGCTAGATATTTTACCTTGTAGACATCAATTCCCAATGTATCTGCTGCTCTTGGATGCTCTCCAACAGCTCTTATTCTAAGCCCAATTTTAGTCTTATATAATATATACCACACTATAAAAACTAGCAAAAATGCAAGGTAAACCGTTGCATATTGATTAAAGACTAAATCTAAAAACGAATTTTGAGCAAATACTCCATTTAATGGTCTTGGCATTTTTTGATCTAAAGGTATAGGTTTAGTCATAGTAGCTCCTTCAAAGAATACTCTACTCAAGAAAAGAGATAATCCAGGCCCTAGAAAGTTCATGGCAATACCAGAAACTACCTGATCTGCTGAAAAAGTCACACATGCTACAGCATGAAGTAATGCCAATACTCCTCCTGCAAGTCCAGCACACAAAAAAGCTAACCAAGGATTGCCTGAATAATAGCCTACTGTTGCACCGATAAAAGCTCCTATAGTCATCATGCCTTCAAGACCTATATTTACAACTCCGGAATTCTCTGTCATTACCCCTCCAAGAGCTGTATATATAAGAGGTGCAGCGTACATTAAACTAATTCCTATTATCAAACCTAAATCATTTAGAGCGTTCAACTTCTCCACCCCTCTTTCTTCTAGACCTTATAGTTGTCAATCCTTCTATCATCTTAGGCATAGCTATAAAAAATACTATAATGCCAATGACTATGTTGATTATTTCAGATGGTGCTCCCATTATTGGTTGAATCTTATATCCACCATATTTAAGTGCCCCAAACAATAGCCCAGCAAATATACAGCCTATAGGGCTATTACCTCCTATCAAAGATACAGCCATGCCGTCAAATCCATTTCCTTCCATGGCAGATAATATAGATATTTCGTTTGTAACTCCTAGCACATGGACAGCTCCTGCAAGACCTGATATAGCTCCTGCAATCATCATAGCAGTTATCGTATTTTTCTTTACATTGATACCACCATACTCAGCAGCATCTTTGTTAAATCCTACTGCTCTCAGTTCATATCCAAGTGTAGTATCATTTAATACATATTTTATGAGAAATGCAACTAATATCGCTATTATGAAACCAAAATTTACAGGTGCATTGAAAAAGCTACCCAATGAGCTACCAAATTCTTTAGGGAAAGCAATGCTCGCAGAACTTAATATTTTTTGAGAAGCTTCACTATTTGGTCTCTTGAATTTATCCCAGTAAACTAAAAAGTTACTCAAATAAAATGCAATCCAATTGAGCATTATAGTCGTTATGACTTCATTGACACCAAATTTGGATTTTAAAAATCCGGCAAAGCCTCCCCAGAGTGCTGCTGCTAAACAAGCCAACAATAGTGCAACTATTGCATGAAGAACTGGTGGTAGATGTAGAAAATATCCTGCCAATGTTGCCACTAATGCTCCTATTATAAATTGACCTTCTGCACCTATATTGAAAAGTCCTGTTTTAAAAGCAAAAGCTACAGAAATACCTGTTAAAATAAGTGGTGTAGACTTTATGATAGTCCATGAAATATATTTAGGACTACCAAATACGCCTGCAATCATTATTCCATAAGCTTCCAGTGGATTGTATCCTACTGCTAACAATATTATTGCTCCAATTACAAGACCTATTAGAATTGCAATAATAGTAAATTTAAGCCTGTTTTCTTTCATCATCTACACCTCCTCCTGCCATTAGATATCCTAATGTTTTTTCATCGGCTTTATTTGCATCAAGTATAGCTACTATTTTCCCATCAAATATAACTGCTATTCTATCTGACAAATTCATTATTTCATCTAGTTCAAAAGAAATTAAAAGTACTGCCTTTCCTCTATCTCTTTGTTCAACTAATGATTTATGAACAAATTCAATTGCCCCAACATCAAGTCCTCTTGTTGGTTGTGCGGCTATAAGAACATCTGGGTCATTTGTCACTTCTCTAGCTATAATGACCTTTTGTTGATTTCCACCCGACAATGCTTTAGCAAGCTGATCCTCATTTCGAGGTCTTACATCAAATTTATCTATCAATTCTTTTGCATGCTTTCTAATTTCATCATGATTTAATTTGTTCCCATGAGAAAATGGCTCTTTGTGATATTTTTCTAAAATAAAGTTTTCAGCCATACTAAAATCCATTACCAATCCTCTTCTTTGTCTGTCTTCAGGAATAGTACTTATTCCTCTTTCTATAATGTATTTAGGCGTTTTGTTTGTAATGTCTTCTCCATTTAATATAATCTTGCCTGATTCAACGGGCCTAAGTCCTGTCAGTCCTTCAATTAGCTCACTTTGCCCATTCCCATCAACTCCTGCTATCCCAAGTATCTCACCTTTGTGAAGCTCGAGGGATAGACCATCTACTGCATTTAAATCTCTATTATCTTTTATAACAATATTATCTATATTTAAAACAACTTCACCTTTTTCAATATCTTTTTTATCAACAACAAAATTTACCTGTCTTCCTACCATCTTTTCAGCTAAATCTTTTTCTGAAACATCACTTACCTTAACAGTATCAATTTTCTTTCCTCTACGAATTATAGTACAATAATCTGCAGCCTGTTTTATTTCCCTTAATTTGTGAGTAATAATGATAATCGTTTTCCCTTGACCGGTCAAACTTTTCATGATTTGAATAAGTTCTTCTATCTCTTGAGGAGTTAAAACCGCAGTAGGCTCATCTAATATCAATATATCTGCTCCTCTATAAAGAGCTTTCAATATTTCCACTCTTTGTTGCATTCCAACTGTTATATCCTCAATTTTAGCATTTGGATCAACATATAATCCATATTTTCGAGATAATTCCTCAACTTCTTTAGTTGCTCTTTTTATATCTAAATGTCCTGTATTCCAGTTTCCCTTCTTAACTGTTGTTTCCTTACCTAAAATTATGTTTTCTACAACAGTAAACTTGTCAACTAACATAAAATGTTGGTGAACCATTCCAATGCCCTTTTCTATGGCGATATTCGGATTTGTTATTTGGACTTTTTCACCATTTATAAATATTTCTCCTTCCGTAGGCAAATACAATCCATATAGTACATTCATAAGGGTAGTTTTTCCTGCACCGTTTTCCCCTAGTAGTGCATGGATTTCTCCCTTATGAACTGTTAAGTCAATATTATCATTTGCCACAAAATCGCCAAATTTCTTTGTGATACCTTTCATTTCAATGACTTTAGTTGAAAAATCTATATTGTTCAATAGGGCCCCTCCTATCTAAAATAACAGCCCAGGCAAAAGCCTGAGCTGCCCATTTTCCTATTATAGTGAATTTACGAAATCATTGAAAGTCTCTTGGTTAAATGGAACTTCAATTTTCCCATCAATGATGTCTTTCTTTAAAGCTTCCACTTCATCAAGTATTTCTTTTGGAACATGTTTGTCTGATGTTGGAGCTATATCTACTGCTCCTTCTTCAAGACCATAAACTACTGTTGTGCCACCAGGGAATTTTCCCTCTTTTAAATCTTTAACTACATTGTAAACACCTACATCTACACGTTTCATAGCTGATGTAATAACATTGTCAGGTGCCATATAGTTTTGGTCTCTATCTACACCTATTGCAAATTTACCTTGTTCTTTAGCTGCTTCTATGACACCATCGCCAACTCCTCCAGCAGCATGGAACACTATATCTGCTCCTTGTTGGTACATACTGTTTGCAATAGCCTTACCTTTTGCTGCATCGGTAAATGATTCAGCGTATTGAATTATAACTTCTACATTGGTACCATTTACTTTGTTTGCATATTCAACTCCAGCATGGTATCCATTTTCAAAAGCACTTATAACGTCACCTTCCATACCACCTACAAAACCAACTTTGCCGGTTTTAGTCATTTTAGCAGCTATATAGCCTACTAAAAATGAAGGTTGTTCTTGTTTAAATACAACGCCCACTACATTTTCAGGAGTATCCTCATACGCAAAGTCTACTATAGCATATTTAGTATCAGGATTCTTTTTTGCAGCTTCCAATATAGGATCTCCAAGCTTGTATCCAATTCCCCAGATAAGGTCATTGCCTGCATCAAGAGCAGTTTCTAGATTTGGAACAAAATCCGCATCTTGATGAGATTCTTGATATGATACTTTTACACCTAAATCTTTGCCTGCTTTTTGAAGTCCTTCCCAAGCAGATTGATTAAAAGATTGGTCATTTACTCCACCAACATCTGTAACCATAGTAACTTTCAACTTGTCTCCACCGCCACCACTGGAACAAGCAGCAAGACTAAGTGCTAATACTGCAATCATGACTACTGCCATTATCTTTTTTTGCATTTTGACTCCCCCTTTAATGGATTATTAATTTAGTCTACTATTATATAGTTCTACATCATTTTCTAAAATCCTTCAACTATTTTTATTTATTTCCACAAAAATCAACTCAATTCATAGAAATGTTTTTGTGAAATATTAACAAATTGTAGACTCTTTTGTAATATAATCTTCATCTGCTAAAATATTTATAGCAGCCTCTAATTTTTCTTCGTTTACCATTAAAATTGGTCCTGTACATCCCATTCCACTTTCAGCATATATGCCTTTTTTCCAAAGAGCTTTTACTGCATTTTCAAGTTCCATTATATCTATACCTGCAATAGTCCCTGTCACAGTTTCCTTTGGTGGGGGAGCAACTTCTTCTTCATCATCTTGTTTTTTGTTTTCTTTGTTTAGACCCTTTAATATTTCTTTAAATCCTGCTTTATTTACTTTAGCAAACTCTTCCTTTGCTACTTCTTTTACATTCCCTTTAGCTAAACTAGCTCCATAACTAATTGCATTGGCTACAACAGGTATTCCTGAAGCTCTTGACAATATGAGAATAACTCTATCATAATCTTCACCTATACCAGGCCCATAGCCATAGCCCATAGCTTCAAAGTCTCCTCCAGTTGTATATGATGAGAATACTTTCATCAAAATATTACCAGTAAGGGTGTCTGTAATCATAACATCTGGTACACCTGCCAACAAATCGTTTCCTCTCATGACACAACCGCCATCTGCTCTTAAAGATTCTGTAAAGTTTACTTTGTACCCATTTTTGTCAAGATCTTTCAATGCTCTTTCTACTTGTCTAGCACCATCTAAATTTAAAATTCCAACTGTAGGATTTTCTATTCCCATAGTCTTTGCTGCTATGATGCCGTAAATACCATTTTTAACCATAGCTTCAACTCTATGAGGAGAAGATGTTCCAGTAGTAGTAGCAATATACATTTCTCTTCCTCTGCCTGGAGTTACAACTCTTCCTACTGTTGAAACACCAATTGGAAAACTATAGTGCATTGTTACTGCAGAATGAATTTCTCCAGAATCCAATAGCTCTTCCATCTTTTTGTAGCCTTCTTCTTCGTTTTCTACAACTACTTGAGTCAATGGACTATCAACTTTTGGTCCAATTAAAACAACCTCTATGGATGAATCTCTTTTTTGAGCTATTTCTGCGCCTTTAACAACATTATCTACACCATGTTCACTTCCAAAAGTAGTTATACCTACCCTTATTTTTTCTCCAAATTCTCCTGTTTCTATTGCATCAGCTATGTCTTTAAAAACTTTTCCTATCATTTTATTTACATTGTTTTCAGCCATTTTATCACCTCTAATTCTCTAATAAATGAGATGCAAAATCTCTCATAGCTTCTGCTACTAGTTTTCTTATCTCTTCTTCTGATACTCCCTTTTCTTCTTCTACTTTTCCTGAGTTTTTCTCCATAACTATAGAAACACCATCAAATAGATTTGTCATTCTACCTAAGAAAAGACTTCCTTTACCAACTATCATAGCTCTATTTATTTTACCAGACAATATGTCTTCTCTTCCAAATCCTACATATGGAACTCCTGAAGGTATATGTCCTTGAGTTGGTGCCCATCCTTCCATACCATGTTTTTCAATAAAGGAATTTAATTCTGATTTTTCAATATCATTTCTCTTAACGCCCAATGCAGCAATCATCTTGTAGTTTGCTTTTGGCACATCTCCTGCTCCAGCTGGTTTTGTTATATCTGGATTTTGCATTTCTACTGAATATTTATCTATATCTGTGATTTTTAGATTGCCTTTATCAAGAGGTGCAGTAACAAGAGAAGTTATAACTGCTTGTGGAGATGAACCTGTTCCTACAGTATGTCTACCAACTAAATCTGTTCTTAGAACTGGATTTATACCATCATTTTCACCTATTAATAGTGCAAATCCTCCAAGTACATCTTCCAATATTGGCAAACCCTTCTTAACATGGTCTTTACCATTCATTCCAAGTTTAGCAGTAGCGCCTCCACCAACAACTACTACATTTTTATATACACCTGCTTGAACAAGAGCAGCTGCTTCTATAACTGAGTGAGTAGGTCCTGCACAGAAACCTCTTGTATCTGAACCTGTTGCATTTACGAACCCAGCCATTTCAGCAATTGATTTTGCAAAGTTTCCTCCACCTCTTTGGTTCATATCACCACATGCTTCTTCTGAACACTCAATTACATATTCAACATCTTCTGGATTTATATTGTTTTTCTCTACTAAATTTAGTGCAGCCAATGTTCCTGAAGCTTTTACTGCTAAATTTTCAAATATAACATGAGCACTAAGATTTGTATCTACATCATGAGCTCTTTTTACGCAACCTACAACTTCTCCATTGTTGTATAGTGGTTCAGCTCCTTGATCCTTTATAAGTTTTTCAATTTCTTCGATTTCTTCTCCTTCTTTGATTCTTGAAATCAAGTCTTTACTTATAAAATGATGATCTTCTAATTTTTTTGTTACTTCTACAGAGAATTCCTTACTTAACTTAACCAAATCAAAAGTATCCACTATTTTCATAAGACCAATAAATTCATCTTGTGGCATTATTTCTCCGAATTTTCCAACCTTACTTGCACCTTCAGCTTTCTTGTCAACCCAAGGTTGTTCATATTTCCCTAATTCTTCTGGAGTCATGTTTCCAATATAAACTTGATTAGGTAAATATTCTACTACTTCGTCAAAACTTCTTAAATGATTTGGCAATTCCTTTAAATAATCTGAATCTGGATTTATAATTCTTTCAGTTGTTTGAGTAGTTCCATTGTGTAGTACCATATCTGGTGTATGTACTAATATATATCCAGCACCTTTTACTACAGCATAAGTCATAATATTCCACCTCCGATAATATAATTAAATATGGTTTTATTACTCATAGATGAGTAGTATAAATACTACTCATCTATGAAATATTCTCTAATTAAATTTTTATTACTCAAAAATTGTTTGTTCTTCTACTTCAGTTGCTAAGGCTTTTAATGCCTTTTCTACTAATTGTCTTCTTAATGCTTTTTCCTCTTCAGGATCAAGCTTTGGATTTCCCAATGGGTGAGGAATTGCAATAGTAGGTACAATTCTGTTAGCTCCTACAGTCATAGAAATAGGAGTTACAGTACACATGTGTACTACAGGAATTCCTGCCCTTTCAATTTCTTTAACCATCGTTGCACCGCAACGTGTACAAGTGCCTCAGGTTGAAGTCAATATAACTGCATCTACCCCATCAGCTACCAATTCTTTTGCATATTCTGCTGCAAAAGCTTTAGCACTTGCAACAGCTGTTCCATTACCTACAGTTGTATAGAAATATCTGTGAAGACTTCCAATCTTGCCTTCCTTTTCAAGATCTCTTAGCACATCTACAGGTAATACTCTATCTGGATCTTCATTTGCATATACTGGGTCATATCCACCATGCGCTGTTTCATGAGTTTCACTAGTTAAATCATCAAACCCTTCAATATCATATTTTCCATATTTTGAAGCACTGGAAGATTCAATATGATCTGGATTTCCCTTAGGCACTATACCTCCTGAAGTAACTAGTGCAATCTTTGCTTTGCTTAAATCCTTAACTGCTGGATTTGGTTCAACTCTGTCAAAATCAGGCATTGGGAATTCTGTAACAAATTCCTCACCTTTTAATTTCTTAATCAACATTTCAACAGCTCTTTCAGAACCTCTCTTTTCAGCAAAGAAATTCTTTCTTATACCTCTTGACATATATCCTTCTTCTTCAGGTGAACCAATTTTTTCATTTTTAGCAAGTTTAAGTGCCAATGGTACCATTTTGCTAACAGCATCTCTCATACCTGCTGCACTGTTTTTAGTTGAAACAATGTATACGCTCTTCTTAAACATATCAGCACCAGGGTTTTCTTCATACATACCTGTTAGTACTGGTATGCCAAGTTCTCTTTGTACAGCATCAGCTATAGTTCCACAAGCAACACCATATCTACCTGCATTAAATGCTGGTCCAGCAATGAATAAATCTGGATTGTACTTTTTAACCATTTCAATTATTTCTTTTTTAGCTTCTTCTAAATTTTCATTGAAATAGCTATCACCACATATTATTGTTGCTACTATTTCTGCTTCACCTTTAAATCCTGCATTTAGTGCCATACCTGGCCCTACAACGCCTTCTCTTACTTCTGGTTTATAATCAGCTTTTTCTTCTCCACCTATTCCAGCGAAGAACTGATTTATATAATGAACAACTCTTATTTTTTCCATCGTCTTCCCCCCTCTCTCGTATTTCGACGGGTATACTTATTAATCTTTAAATTTACAATATTGTTCTCTTATAGATTTTACTTCATTGATTATATCATCTACGTCTAAAACCATTTCCATCATACCTATTTGTTCATCATAAACTTCTGGATCAACTGCTTCTTTAAATTCTGGTTCTACAGCATGATATACTCTAAGTCCTAACTGGACTCCTGCTAATGGACCTGCAAAAGTTGGGTCTCCTGCTGTTACAGTTTCAGCTGCTAATCCTGCAGCTTCTCCTTCAGCAGCACCTATTAATACTACTATATTTTCTGCACCGTATTTTTCAGTTAATTCTTTAACCCTCTTTTGATTTTCTAAGTCCATAGCACCTGCTGCAGTTCAGACAAAACATTCAGTTGATGAAAAAACAACTTCAGCAGATGTACTCTTTAGACATTCTTCCATAGCTGGACCTGGAATACCATCTCTGTCACCAATGATAATAACTTTTTTATCATCAAATACTGACATTTCAACACTCTCCTTTCACTATGTTTTTTCTATATTTAGAATCCTCTTGCTGTCAATTTATTGAATCCAAGTTCATTTGTTGCTCCTGTTATAGCTTGCAATTCTACAACTATAGATCCATCTTCCTTCAAACTACCATCAAATCCACCTGCAATTGTGTCAACATATTTTATGTGACCAATTATTTTATCCATAGGTGGCAATGTTATAACTTCATTTGCATTTCCACCTGTAACTACTGCATTTGCTAATTTGTCAGCATCTGCAAGAGATTGGCTGGCTCCATCTCTACCAGCATATTCGTCAGTAATAATAACTGTTTTTATTCCTTTTTGTTCAATCTTCTTACAGTTCATGATAAGGTCAGTATCAGGATTTCCAAATCCTTCTTGTGAAACAACTACACCATCTAATCCTAAAAATTCAGCTAGTTTAGCTGTCCAGTTAGATGACCTTTCCTTGTCTGCAAGATAAACATTTTCATTTGTAATTATCACACCAACAAAATTTAACTCTTTTCCATGTTTTTTATACAAATCTTGAACTACTGGATTGTTTAGATGATGATAAGTTGTGTTTTTATCACATGCTGAAACACAGTTTCCACTAACTATAGCACCATCCATAATTTCAGTTGGATAAAGAATAGTTGGTACAATTTGTTTAGCATCTACACCATATACATAAGTGTCATGTAACAATCCTTGACTTTGAAGCATTTGAACATAAGCAACCTTTGGCAAGTCGCTATACTTATTTATACCTTCAAGTATTGGCAATGTTTCAAAAGTATCAACTTCATCAGGTTTAATTTCTTTTGCCAACTTACCTAAATGAGCAGCTACCTTAAATCCAGCCATTCTTAAAGCTTTTTCATGCTCATGTTGCTTCAATCCTTCCTTAGGTTCACAAACTAAAACTACATTGTTCAATTTGGAAAATGGTGTGTATTCTGCTCCTGGTCCTGTCATATCTATGATTCCCTCTTGGAAACCAACAATCCTACCTGTTGTAACTACTGCACAACCTTTTAGTACATTAGTTTTCCCTGAACCAACAATATCTACCTTGGAAATCATTCCAGGGAATATTCCTCCTGGTCCCTCCACTTTAACTCTTGGTTCAATGACATCTTTTACAGGAGTAATTCTAACACTTTCGCCTGGTCTAGCTAATTCAATATCAACACTTTCAAAGTGTTCATCTTCTTTGATTAAATTAATCAATTCTTCCTTGTTTACATACAATGTTCCATTTTCTACTTTGCTTTCACTGCCAAATTGAACGTCTTTAATAAATACATAACCTAATTCTAGACGCATATAGTCACCTCCCCTTAATTTGAAAAATATTTATTTCAATTTCAGGCTATAGCCTGAAATTAAAAGCTAAATATACTTTTTGATCATTTCTTCTACGCCTTCAACTGTAGCGTCTTCTTTTACTCTTTCATCTATTTTTTCGCCATCTTTGTATATAGCTATAACTGGTAATCCCATTACCTTTTGTGATATAGCAAGTCTTCTAGCTTTCATTGTGTTTAGTGAACAAAACTTAATTTTATCTCCATATACTTCTTCAAAACCATGAATATGTGGCATTAAAGCCTTACATGGTTCACAACCATCACTCCAAAAATCTACCAATACATATCCTTCAGCTTTTAAAACTTCCTCTTCAAAATTCTCTTTAGTCAATTCTAACATTAGAATCCCTCCTATAAAATTTTTTAAACATCAAAAACTTCATTTATATATTTTTCTGCTTGAGTAGCAGCAATAGCTCCATCTGCAGTAGCTGTAACTACTTGTCTTAAGGATTTAACCCTACAATCACCTGCTGCAAATACACCAGGTACATTTGTCTTCATGTCTTGATCTGTAGGTATATATCCTTTTTCCATATTAACCTTACCTTCAAAGATTTTAGTTTCTGGTATCAATCCAATAAATACAAATACACCAAAAGTACCATCTTCTTCATCAGCTACAATTTCTCTTTCTTCTCCTGTAACAGTATCTTTTACAGTCATTGATTCTAAAATACCATCACCTTTTAACTCTGTAACTACTGTATTCCACATGAAATCAAGTTTTTCATTTTTAAATGCTTTTTCTTGAATGGATTTAGCTGCTCTTAATTCATCTCTTCTATGAATTATAGTTACTTTTCTAGCAAATTTAGTTAAGTACATAGCTTCTTCTACAGCAGCATCTCCTCCACCAACAACATACACTTCTAAATCTGTAAAGAATGCTCCATCACATGTAGCACAATATGAAACTCCCTTACCAGTCAATTCTTTTTCGCCTGGACAACCTATTGGTCTTGGCTTTGCTCCAGTAGCCAATATAACAGTTTTTGCCTTGTATTCGTTTTTCTTACCTTTAAGTACTTTAATCTTTTCATCCAATTCCATATCAACAATTGTATCAAGAATTCTTTCTGCTCCAAATTCATCTGCTTGTTCAACCATTCTAGCTATTAAAGATGGTCCACTAGCATTTTCAATTGAACCTGGATAATTTGCTACCTCTTCTGTAACTACTATTTGGCCACCAGCTTTTTCTTTCTCTATTATTAGAGTTTTAAGCTTTGCTCTTGCTGCATATAGCCCTGCTGCAAGTCCTGCAGGACCAGCTCCTATTATGACAACATCATAAATGTCTGACATCTCCAACTCCTCCTCTAAATAAAGTTAATTTATTTTGCAGTTTGGTATTAAATTTACCAAAAATATTCATTCTTATACTATAAAATCTTATTTATTGCCGGTTCTATTATTGACAAATCTACAACTTGAAAATCCTCCAATATTTTATCTTCCCAATTATATACAGATATATCATTTAAAAATTTTTTTGTAGTCAATATACTATTTTCAATAATTAAAAGGGAATCTGAATCTAAACCACTACCTTCTGAAATAATAACTGTCTTATATGGAGTTTCATTTGGCTTTACGCTGCTGGACAAGGGATGAGTTAACAATTTGTATCCTAAATGAACTTTATCTCTCACTTTCATTAGCAATTCTAAGTATCCTATATCATAATACTCTAAAGGAACTTTATCTTGATACTTTGCTTTTACCAATGGATTATTTGTAACTACAATATTTTTACCCATATATATTCTCCTTAAAACTTGATAAAAAAACAGAATAGAAAGACATCCCCGTGCCCATCTACTCTGTTTCATAACCTGAGAGTTTCTCCTTGATATAAGGATTGCTCCTTCGGTGCTTACGCTTCCCAGAGAACTGTCCAAACACGGTCCCTTTGCCTGAGAGCTTCGTAATAGAATGGCAAATCCCATACTTACTCCTTCGGCGCCAAAAATTTGGTCTCTCCCGCATTTTTCATCCAGTTTATACATATATTTATTTGAATAAATATTTTCTCTCGTTTTCACAACTATTATAATATATAAAATTATTAATTACAACTATAAAATTTATAAATAGACAAATTTCTAACATTCTTTTTTTATAACCCATAGGAAAATCTTGATTTTCCTCAATTTATGCCCAATACATATTGTGCTATATTGGATGAATGGTCAGAAACTCTTTCTAAATTGCTTATTATATCTAGAAAAACTACGCCTGAACTAGGTTGACATAATTGATTGTTCAATCTTTCAATATGATTTGCTCTGTATTTCTTCTCTAAATAATCCACTTCTTCTTCAAGTTTAAGTACATCTTCGGCTTTATCTATATCAGAAGTTTTAAAAGCTTCAATTGCCTCTATATATACTTTTTCTGCTTTATCAAACATTATCTTTAATTCTTCAATAGCTTCATCACTAAACAATATTTTATTATCAATCCTATATTGAGCTAATTCGGCTAAGTTGTCTGCATGATCTCCAACCCTTTCAATATCATTTATGGCATTTAACAATATATTGACTGTAGCATGTTGCTCGTCTGTCAACGGAGCTTTGGAAAGTTCCACTATATATTCTGTTATATCCGTTTCAAGTCTATTGATGACTTTTTCCTGCTCAAATACTTCATTTGTCAATTTTTCGTCTTTTTCCATAAAAGCTCTCTCAGAAGTTCTCAAATTTTCTTCAACTATTCTAGCCATTCTATAAATTTCTTTTGAAGCTTGACCTACTGCAATAGAAGGTGTTTCAATAATACGTGAATCTAAAAATTTAAGTCCAACTGTTTCTTCTTCAGCATCCCCTGGAACTATTTTTTTAGCAATTTTGACTAAAAGATTTGCAAATGGAAATTGAATGATTACATTTATGACATTGAACAATGTATGAGCATTGGCAATCTGTCTTTGTACATTGTCAGGATTTAATGCTACAACAAATTTTTGAACTGGAATCCTCAATATAGTCATAAAAATAACTGTTCCTATAAGATTAAATAAAAAGTGTATAATGGCAGCTCTTTTAGCAGTTTTATTTGTTCCTATACTCGACAGCAATGCCGTAGTTGTAGTTCCTATGTTGTCTCCAAATAGTATTGGAAATGCAATATTTATACTTATCAAATTTTGTTTTGCAAGAGCTTGTAAAAGTCCAATAGAAGCACTACTACTTTGAAGTATAGTTGTAAGTCCAAGTCCTACAAGTACTCCTAGAAATGGATCATTTAAACTTGTCATAACATTCACAAAAGAAGGATTTTCAGCCAATGGAGCTAAGCTACCACTCATCATATCCATGCCTATGAATAAAATACCAAATCCTATAAGTATCTCTGCTAAATCTTTCATTCTTTTTTTAGATGTAAATATCCAAATTGCGACTCCTATCGCTACAGCTAGTGGAGCCATATCAGTAAGATTAAAAGCTATAAGCTGAGCTGTAATAGTGGTTCCAATATTTGCTCCCATTATAACTCCAACAGCTTGTTCTAAAGTCATAAGTCCTGAATTTACAAAACCAATGACCATTACAGTAGTAGCGCTACTACTTTGAATAATCATAGTGACCAATGCACCTACCAGCACTCCCATAAGCCGGTTATTTGTTAGAACTTCAATCAGCTTTTTTAGTCTTTCTCCAGCAGCTTTTTGAAGCCCAATTCCCATAAGATTCATACCATATAAAAAAAGTCCTAAACCACCTAAAACTCCAAAAGCTATTGCCATATACTAATCCCCCTAACTCATTTGTTTAAATATACTTAAATAAACTTTATTTAAAAGTTTATTCTAGCCCAGGAAAATCAATTTGTCTTAAAGCTTCATAGAGGACTATGTTTACAGAATTGGAAAGATTTAACGATCTTGGAATACCCTTTTTCATTGGAATCCTAATAGTTCTATCCCAATTTTTTTCAAGTAAATCCATAGGAAGTCCCTTAGTTTCTTTCCCAAATACTAAAAAACAACCATCAAAATACTCCATATCAGTATATCTTTGCTTTCCTTTAGTTGTAGAATAAAAAAACTTCTCTCGACTATTTGCGTCAAGCAATTCTTTGAAACTGTCATAATAGTGTATTTCAACTAAATCCCAATAGTCAAGTCCTGCCCTTTTTAAATGTTTATCATCTACAGAAAATCCCAAAGGTCTTACCAAGTGAAGGACTGTTTCAGTAAGAGCACAAGTTCTTGCAATATTACCTGTATTTTGTGGTATTTCAGGTTCTACTAAAACGATATTTAATGCCATACTACATTATCCCCTCTTTCCTAATTTCTCAAACATCTAAAAAAATTATACCATAATCTTATCTATTTATCTTTTTTTAAGATAAATTTTTCAATAATTTTCCCGACTCCACTTTCATCATTTGTATCAGCAATATAATCAGCAGCATCTTTAGCTACGCCTTCTCCATTTGCCATTGCTATTCCAAGTCCTGCAACTTTTAACATAGGTATATCATTTTCATTATCTCCAATAGCAATTACTTCATCCATACTTATATTTAACATATCACAAAGCTTATTTAGAGCCTTTCCTTTAGAAACACCTTCGTTCATAACTTCTACATTACTCCACCATGAACTTGCCACTTCTATTCCTTTAATTGTTGATATTTTTTCCCTAAATCTTTTCAGTTTTTCTCTATTTTCATCTACAAATACTATTTTATATACCTTCCTATTTTCATCTTTAATTGTATCTAATGGATTTTTTACTATTCTAATATCTATTCTATCCATTTCATCTCTTTCTTTGTTCCAATTCATATAATTCATTATGGTATCATTTAGCTCTCTTGCATAAAAAGTACTATCATCATAGAAATGATAATACATATTTTCCTCTTCTGCAATCTCTACTATTTTTTTAAAGGATTCAATCGAAATTGGCTCTTCATAAATTATTTTTGATTTATCTTGTTCTGCTATATATGCTCCATTGCAAGCAATTATAGGGGTATCAAGTTTTAAAGTCTTTGCATAATAAAGAGCAGATGTAAATATTCTACCTGTGCAAAGAATTACCTTAACTCCTGCTTCTAAAGCTTCTAAAATAGCTTTTTTATTCCTATCTGTTATTTTGTTTTGACTATTTAGCAATGTCCCATCCATATCTGTGGCAATTAATTTATAACTCATATTTCTACCTCCATTTCTATAAATCACATAAAGTATACCATAAAAATATCCGAAATATAATACAAAAAAGGCTTATGTTAAGCCTTTTTAATTATTTCATCTATAGAATTTATTATTAACAATCCTTTTCCCTTCATTTCATTCAACAATTTTTCTGCCTCTCCATCTGTATAGTCAAATTTATTATCTTTAGAATAATTATCTAAAAAATAAACTGTTTTCCCCATATTAAGTGCTAAAGATGCTGCCTCTAAATTCTTCATATTACCTCTTCCATAGGGAGTACTACCTAAAACTACTATATCCGCTTCCCTTATGAACTGGATATTTTTTTTAAAAGCTTCTTCACTGATATGAGAAAACGGCTTTTCCTCCACCATCTTTATAGACAATTCTTTCCCTAATTGCCAATCACTATCTCCTACATTTATTACTCCCAGAGAAAGATCATAGCCAGCTTCTTCTAATTTGCTAATTATCTCTCTACCTGTACCTCCACCTGATATGATATGAACCTTTTCTTTTTTGTCTACTTTTTTGACTATTCCATTTAAAGACAATGGAACTATATAAAGACTATTCGTATAAGGATTTTCTTCTATTATTGTATTTAATCCATAAGCCTTTTCAATATTTTCTCTAGTAACTACCTCTTTAGGACTTCCGATACTTAATATTTCACCTTTGTCTAAAAGCATGATTATGTCACTGTATCTGCAAGCTAAATTTATATCATGGATAACTAACACAATAGTTGTATTTTTCTCTTTGTTTAAATTTCTCAATATATTTAATAAATCCATCTGGTGATTTATATCTAAATGACTGGTTGGTTCATCTAAAAATATGATATCTGGTTCTTGGGCTAATGCTCTAGCTATGATGACACGTTGTCTTTCCCCTCCACTTATTTCATTTATATTTCTATCTCTTAAATGAAAAGTATTGGTGATTTTTAAAGCTTCCTTAGTTATTTCAAAGTCTTCATCTGTTTCTTTGTCAAATCTACCTAAATAAGGAAATCTACCCATAAGTACTACATCAAACACTGAAAAATCATAGGATATAAAAGTGTCCTGAGGAACGAGGGCAATCTTTTTTGCCAATTCTTTAGATTTATATTGGGAAATATTCTTGCCATGGATTTCTATTTCCCCACTATTGGGCTTTTCTAAATTGCATATATTTTTAAGTAATGTGGATTTTCCAGAACCGTTGGGCCCAATGATACTCATAAATTGTCCTTCTTCTAATGAGAAAGAAATATCTTTAAGTACCAAATCATCTTTATATCCAAATTTTAGTGATTGGACTTTTATTGCTTTAACCATAGTTTCACTCCTAAATTTAAATTCCTTTCTTTTTCTTTCTCAATAAATATATAAAAAATGGTCCTCCAAACATAGCAGTTATAATTCCTACAGGAATTTCAACAGGAGAAATAATAGTTCGAGCTATAGTATCTGCAAATATCATAAATATTCCTCCTACTAGAGCAGCAGATGGAAGCAATATTCTATGATCTGGCCCAACTAAAAGCCTTACAATATGAGGTATTATAAGACCAACAAAGCCTATTATACCACTTACAGATACCACCATAGCTGTCATAAAAGATGACAGTATCAATATATATATTTTTATTTTTTCAACTTCTACCCCTAAGCTTTTAGCAGATTCTTCACCAGTTAAAATAATATTTAAATCTCTTGAGAAAAAATTTAAAATCATGATAGATAATATAGTTGGGAAAGCTATTCTGATGAGAGGTTCCCATCCTTTTCCTGATAAACTCCCCAAAGTCCAAAATATAATCTTTTCCATATCTTTTGAATATATAACCATCAGAAAAGACATTATTGCAGTTAAAAATTGACCAATGGCAACTCCTGAAAGCAACAGATTTGTCACTGGCACTTTATTTTTAACTCTAGAAATAAAATATACAGAAAACACAGTTATGAGAGAACCTATAAATGCAAAAAATGATATAGGAGATATTGCAAATATTGTCTTTCTCAGGCCTAAAATTATAGCAAGAGAAGCCCCTAAGGCTGCCCCTGATGAGATTCCCATAACATAAGGATCAGCCATAGGGTTTTTAAACATTCCTTGAAAAGCAACTCCTGCACTTGATAGACTGGCTCCAACTAAAACCCCTAATAAAACTCTAGGCAATCTTATTTTTAAAATAATAGTCTTGTGAGAATCTGGTATACCATCAATATTTATTTTCTCACCAATAAGGGGGAGCTTAGAACCAATTATTTTAAAAGTATCTGAAATTTTTATATTTGCCGTACCAATAGTAGAAAAAAGTACTACAGAAAATATCAAAGCAAGTACCAAAAATACAACAATAGTAGCATATTTATTTTTAGACCTTTTTAAGCTCATAAAAATCCCTACTTTTTTTTATTTAAATGCATCTGGATGAATAGATTTTGCAACCAATTCCAATGCATCTATTATTCTTGGTCCAGGTCTTGAAACTATATTTGGATCCAATAAATACACTCTATCATTTTTCACAGCATTTATATTTTCAAATCCTGGTCTTTCTTTTATTGATTCAACAGTTTTTTCTTCGCTATCTTTAGCTCCTAAATAAACATCAGGATTTCTTTCTATTAATTGTTCTATATCAAACTGTGGATATTCACCTTCTGCATCACCTGCTATATTTTCTCCTCCAGCTAAAGTTATAAGTTCATCCATGAAAGAACCAGGGCCTGCTGCCATCAATGGATCATCCCATATTTCATAAAAAACCTTAACTTTTTCTTTATCTTTTACTTTATTTACAATTTCATCTCTTTTTGCTTTCATATCATTTACAACTTTTGTAGCCTCATCTTGAGTATTAGTCATTTTACCAATACTCTCAATCAAGTTTATGACTTCATCAATAGAATCTGGTTCATAGCATAAAAGAGCAATTCTTGCATCTCTTATTTTTGCATTTACTTCTTCATCCCCAGGACCAAATTGAAATACAATATCAGGATTTAATTCAATTATTCTTTCAATATTTACTCCAGTAAAACCTCCAACCTTTTCTTTTGATTTAGCTTCTTCTGGATAATCACAGTATTCAGTTACACCTACAACTTTATCTCCTAATCCAAGACTAAAAAGTATTTCTGTATGACTTGGAGCCAACGAAACTATTGTTTTAGGTTCATTTTCTATTGTCACTTTGTTTCCAAACTGATCTTCCACTTCCATAGGATATTGAACTTCATTTCCCTTTTCCGTTACCACTTCTTCATTTTGTTTTGAATTTTCATTTGAATTTGTTTTGCCACAAGCTGTAAAAGTAGTTAACGCCATTGCCAAAACTAAAAATAGTATTAACAATTTCTTAGAGTTAATTTTCTTCATAAGTTTTCCCTCCATTTTGTGATTTTTTCTAATCAAAAATAAAACCCTAGTCCTCAGTAACTAAAGAATAGGGTAAAAAGTATACAATACTATACATCCCTCCCTCCGAGGCTCTAAATTTGGGTAGGTCTCCTGGCTTGTGAATCTTCCTACTATCAACGCCTTCCCAGAAAATCCAGTGGCTTCTGTTGATTCGTCCTCACACACAGTAGCGGGGGCTGCAGTGGATTTTCACCACTTTCCCTTTTAAGTTTCATTAGAAACACCCAATTTAATATTTAATTTAACTCCCAAAAAATAATATCAAATATCTTTTAAACATTCAAGACCATTTATTCTTCCTTAACTATTTGCCATTGCTCTCTAACCATTTTTTCCAATGCAATATTGTTCTTAACTTCAGGATCCTTGAGTACTGTATTGAACCACTTTATTGCTTCATCTTTGTCCCCAATTCTTCTAGAAATTTCTCCAATCAAATAAGCTACAGTCAAGTGATTCATAGATTCATCGTTTAAAGGTTCATTGTAATAAGCATTACTAAAAAGTTCTCTAGCTAAACTTAAAAATCTCTCCTCTTCATCCTTATCTTCTTTTAATCTATTAAGCCATCCCAATCTAATACATATATTCCCAAGTTCAAAATTTTTATTCTCCAAGAGTTCTCCACAAAATAGTGCCAATTTATACGCAGCAATACTATCTTCAATAGTTCTCTTTCCCGAAAAGCTTCTTTCCTTCCATTTAGATGAAACCTCTTTTTTAATTGTCTCTCTTCCTTGAAAATTTATTTTATTAAAATTTTCTTCCAATGCAGCATACCCACAATGTGGGCACACAAAAACACCATAAAGCACAGGATTTTCCCCTTCATAATAGGGCAAAAAATCCGAATCTCTTTTAAGTAATCTAAGTTTAGAAAGCCTTACTTTACTAGTCTTAAACTCTTTACCACAGACTGGACATTTCACTTTTTTCTCATATAGTTCTCCTACTTCTGCCAACTTTCTTCCCTCTTTCTTTTCTAATGTACTAAAATCTATTCTTCAACCTCTTCTGTAGATGTCTCAACTTGTTCTTCTACTTTTGGTCCAATTTTATAAATATATTTTCTTGGTTTGTAATAGTCAGAATGTAGTAATTCCTTTTTAACTACCTTGCCATTTTTTATTATTGATTTATAGGTTTTGGTCTTGTATCCAATTCTACCAGCTTGATGAAGAACTTTTTCTCCTGGTTTCAAACTGTTATCTAAAACTGTTTCAACCACAGGTTCTACTTTTTCTATAAGTTCAGAATCTATTTTTACATTGTAGTTCTTAGTATTTACATCACCATATATATAAATATAAATATTGTCACTAGATACTTGTGTATGAATGTAAATAGGAAAATCAAAATCATTTCTAAACTTCAAATCAAGACTACCAAAAGAAACCGCTGCATCTTGACCATAATTTACATACTTTGCAGGTATTGAGTGAGGATGTCTTTCAACAACCTTTACATCTGCATTTAAAAGAGCATTATATAATGTGGTAGATACCTGACATACACCTCCGCCAAACCCTGGAGTGAATTCTCCTTCTAAAATGACATTTGCTTCCCTATAGCCATTTTGCTTACTTCTTGGCCCTGTCATTTCATTAAATGAAACAGTATCTCCTGGCATTAAAAGTTTCCCATCTATAGCTTTCGCAGCAACTCTTATATTTTCTTTTCTATCACTACTACTGGTTTTAAAAGAAGTACTAAACTGCCCTATAATTCCATTTATTCTGCTCAATTGAGCTTTAGTAGCCTTTGGTTGAATTTTTTCAACAGGTATTTCAATATCTTCCAATTTATATACATTCTCATCAATCAATTGTTTCAACAACTCTGTATCTACTTTTCTGCCAACTACTTCTTCAGTAATATTCATTTTACCTCTATTAAAATTAAATACTGCCTCTTTACTTTCAAGATTTATATCTTGAGATATTTCATCAGCTAAATTGTCTATTAATTTTTTGTCATAAGCTGTTTCTAATTCTAAAGTCCTTCCATATTTTTTGGTATCAATTATAGTCTTTAATTTATTTACAATATTGCCTTCTCGGCCTATACTATAAGCCTCATCTATTGCTTTTTCATATTTATAATGAAATCCAAGATCTGCGATTTTCACATTATAGATTTTGTCTTCATATTTTAAAATCATCTGTTTTCCAGCTAATTCTTCTTCCATTTCTCCTTTTATCTTATTCAATGCCTGTTCCTTTGTCATATTGCTTACATCAAAATTTCCTATTTTAACTCCCTCATATATTGTATCTCTATTTAACACAGATGATATACCATAACTACCAATACCTAGCAGTGATAGTACAATTACAATATATAATAAAATTATATTTCTTTTTTTATTGATTTGTTTTTCTTTACTCATACCATGCATCCACCCTTTAATTTTTATTTACTTATTTATTAAATTGTATTTTTATAACATGGAAGTTATGTAATCTATTAAAGGTGCAGATACAAATTAATTCTCCCAATAGACTTCAATCATATCTCCATCTTTTAACCTTTCCAAATACTCTGCTTCTCTTCCATTTAATTTAAGTACAAGTCTTCCTCTAGGTTTTGAAAGGTCAAAATCAATATAGTTAAATATATCGACAAAAACAAATTCTTTCTTTTTATATTGAAAAGTTCTTTCTTTTCCATTTATGCTCAAGCATATTTCTTTCTGGCTATTCTTTGTATCGCTTGTCCCATTTTTAGTTTTGATTTCTATTATATCTCCATTTTTTAACTTAGAATATAAATTTGATTCTTCGAAATTTTTATATACTTTTACATCATGAGTATTCATATTCATATATTTTAACAATTCATAAATAGTATTTATTTCAAAATATTCTATTCTATCTCCTTCTTTAAGAATTGTGTTTTTTTCTGTTTTTACACCGTTTATTCGCAATTCCCCAATTAAATTTACTTCTTCATTATTTAAAACTATCACTTTAGATTTAGGAATGCAATCATAAAGATATAATGTTTTTTTACTTCCTTTGGTACTATCTACCAAATCAATAAAATCTTTATTTTTTAATTCTGTATTCAAATTGGCAAGCTTACCATTTACATATATTTCTGCAGGTTTCCCCATATCACCTTTTACTAACTTTTTCTCTCCATTTAAATAATATATGAAATCTTCTCCTCTTTGAGGAATTAAATTTCTAGGATTGTATCCAATAAGAATCAATACATCTGCTACCTTTATATTTTCTGTATTGAATACCTTTATTTCTTCACCATTTATATATATTTGAATAAAATTTTTATATTCATTATTTACCCCTTCCATGGCAATTCCAATAGGAGTAACTATATCCGGACCTTTAAGTCCATCTTCTATGCCCTCAATATTTTCAATAAAACTAATATCTCTAATAACAACTCTTTCTTTGGGAAGCCCTAAACAGTTGGCAATATGTTCACTTAAAGTAGGAATTTGACTGCTCCCTCCTACCAAAAACACTGCACTTGGAGATTTCCCATTGTATTCAATTATTTTTTCACTTATTTCTCTAGCCAATTTATCTATTTCATTTTCAATACTTGAAATAATCTCTTCTGTAGTCAATTTGTATTTTACTCCTACTATATCAGAAAATTCATGAATGTTTTCTTTATTTAAACTAATTTTAAGTTTTTCACTTGAATCAAAATCTAAAAGATATGCTCTTGCTAAACTTTCCGTCAATTCATCTCCTGCAGTAGCTGTCATAGCATAAGCCACTATAGTACCATCTTTGGTTATAGCAATATCTGATGTACCAGCACCAATATCCACTAGTGCTAAATTTAACAATCTCAAATTTTCTTTTATAGCTACATTTATAGCTGCAATAGGCTCCAATGTGATATTAGAAACTTCAAGACCAGCTCTATTGACTACTACATATAAACTATCTATAACTACTTGTGGTAAAAAAGTTGCTAAAAGATCTACTCCAATTTTTTCACCTTTATGTCCCTCTAAATTTTCAATAAAACTATCATCTAAATAGTAGTTTACTACACTGTAACCAATACAGTAGTATTTTAAATCATTTTTATTTTTTTCTTCATCTATCAATTCTTGAGATTTTTGTGCTGCTTCAAGTTCTAAAGCTTCTATCATATTGTTGTTTATCTCAACAGTTTTATCAATTTCTTTATCTATCCTAATTCTACTAGTCTTCAAAGCTCTACCTGCTGCAGCAATAGAAACTCTTTTCAAAGGCAATTTCAGTTTTCCCTCTAATTCTTCTTTTACTTCTTTAACTATTTTAGTTACCCCTTCTATATCATGAATTTGACCATCATACATATTTCGTTTGTTGTGTTCTTTTACACAACTTGCAAGAACTTTAAATTTCTCATCTTCATATATTCCAACTATGCCTATGACAGTTCTAGTGCCTATATCAAGTGAAAATATTAAATCTTCAAGATTTTTTACAGTTGTATTGAAATCCGACATCCCTAACAACCCTTTCTTTCGTTTTTCCTCTCTCTTTTATTGTACGTTTTCTTTATAATATATGCAATAACTATCTAATGGGCACTTTTCACATAAGGGCTTTCTAGCTTTGCATATACGTCTTCCATGAAAAATCAACAAATGATGAGCTTTGGACCACATATTTTTTTCAATGTTTCCCATTAAGTCTTTTTCTGTATCCAAAACATTGCTACTATTTGACAACCCTATTCTATTTGATACCCTAAATACATGGGTATCAACAGCAATAGCCTCTTTAAAAAAAGCATTGCTTAAAACTACATTTGCTGTTTTTCTGCCCACTCCAGGAAGTTTCATGAGTTCCTCTCTAGTATCTGGAACCTTTCCATCATATTCTTTAACTAACATTTCACAAGTTCCCAAAATATTCTTGCTTTTGTTGTTATAGAAACCACAACTTCTAATTTTCTCTCCTAATTCTTCTTCGGTCAATTTTAAATAATCTTCAGGAGTTTTATATTTTCTAAAGAGCTTTTCTGTAACTTTGTTGACTCTCACATCAGTACATTGAGCAGAAAGAATTGTAGCTATCAAAAGTTCAAAGGGATTTGAAAAATTTAATTCAGCTTTAGCGTGAGGATAAAGTTCCTCAAGTATCATTAATACCTCTTTTACTTCTTTTTTACTTAAATTTTTTCCCACATTATCACCTACAGTATTTCAATATTATAGTCTATAATCTCCACTCTACTATCTCCATCTATAAACTTTAACACATTGTTTATTATCTGATTGGCATGAGTAGTATCATTTGTAACACAAGCAAAACCAATGATAGAACTTTGCCAACTGTCATTTAAATCAATTTCTGCAATGGATACATTAAATCTAGATTGTATTTTCCCTATGATACTCTTTATAACATGTCTTTTATCTTTTAAAGAATTTGATTCATATATAATTAATTTTATAGTACATGCACCAATTATCATAGAAATCACCTCGTTATATTTTAAGTCTATACAATATATTTTAGAATATGTAAAAAGGGGGTACAACCCCCTTTCCTAAATCTTATAAAATATTCATTTCCTTTCCTACCTTTTCAAAAGCAGCTACTGCTCTATCAAGTTGTTCTTTTGTATGAGCTGCTGTCACCATACATCTAACTCTTCCTGTTCCTTTTGGAACCGTTGGGAATACTATTCCTGATACAAACACACCTGCTTCAAGTAACTTCCTACTGAATTCCATAGTCTTTGCTTCATCTCCTATAATAACTGGAGTGATAGGTGTTTCACTATGACCTGTATTGAATCCTAGTGTACCAAGTTTTTCTTTAAAGTATTTTGCATTGTCCCAAAGTCTATCTGTATATTCAGTAGATTCCATAAGCATTGTTACAGCTTCAGTTATAGCTCCAACTGCTGCTGGAGGAAGTGAAGTACTAAATAGAACTGGTCTAGCTCTGTGATTTAACCATTCATACATAGTTTGGCTTCCTGCTACATATCCTCCTACTACTCCTATAGCCTTTGAAAGAGTACCTATTGAAAAATCTACTCTTCCATGAAGACCAAAATGGTCAACAGTTCCTCTTCCGCTTTCTCCCAATACTCCTGAGCCATGAGCATCATCAACATAAGTCATAGCTTCATATTTTTCAGCTAATTCTACTATTTCAGGTAATTTTGCAATATCACCATCCATACTAAATACACCATCAGTAATAATTAAAATATTTCTATATTTGTCTCTATTCTTTTTAAGTACATCTTCCAAGCTGTCCATATCTGAGTGATTAAATATTGCTTTATCAGCCTTGCTAAGTCTAGTTCCATCAATAATTGAAGCATGATTTAATTCATCTGAAATAATTAAATCACCTTTTTCAGTTATAGCTTGAATAGTTCCAGCATTGCAATTAAATCCTGATTGATAGATAAAAGCAGCTTCTTCACGTTTAAATTTAGCCAATAATTTCTCCAAATTTTCGTGAATATCCATATTCCCTACAATAGTTCTAACTGCACCTGCACCAACGCCATATTTTTCTACAGCTTCAATGCTGGCTTTCTTAAGTCTTGGATGATTGGCAAATCCTAAATAGTTGTTTGAAGATAAGTTAATAACCTTTTTGCCATTTAAAATAATTTCTGCCTCGTTTGGTCCTTCAAGTACAGGAAGTTTTCTATAAACTCCATCATCCTTTAAGCCTTGTATTTTTTCCTTCAAAAAATTTAATTCATGTACATTTCCCATGGTTTCCCCTCCTAAAATTAAATTTGAGAAAAGGTTTACAATCATCAATTTATAGTATATCACAAATATTTTCATTTTCACAAACTATAAATCATTTATTTATGAAAATAATTTAACAAATCCTAGGCCTTTATTTTCTCTATTGCCCAAGCTGCATATTGCTGAATCATTGGGCTTGGATCTTTTAATACTTTCTCTAAAAATTCAATACTATTTACATCTTTCATATTCGCAATAGCTATAATGCAATTTCTTTTTAAGATATTCTTTCCTCTCCAACCCCCTGCCATAGAACCATACTTTTTTTTAAATTCACTATTGGACATATTGAAAATTTCTTCTATATCTATATATCCTTTTGTATTGACGGGAATAAATTCATTGTTTTTGCTCTTCAAAGCCTTTTTATTTTTAGGACAAACAATTTGACAAGTATCACATCCATAAACTTTTATTCCCATCTTTTCTCTCAATTCATAAGGTATTTCATCTTTAGTTTGAGTAAGATAAGATATGCATTTCTTGGGATTAAATTTATAAGGTGCTTCTAAAGCTCCTGTAGGACAGGCTCTTAAACAAAGATCGCAATCTCCACACTTGCTAGAAATAGGATTGTCACTTTCTATATCTAAATCAGTCAAGATATATCCTATAAATATAAAAGAACCATAATCATCATTTATAATTGAGCAATTTTTCCCATACCAACCTATACCAGATTTTCTAGCCAATTCTCTATCTATCAATGGTCCTGTATCTACAAAAGATACATAATTAAATCCAATTTCTTTTTCAATCTCATCTATAAGTTTTTCTATTCTATCTTTAACTACCCTATGATAATCTTCTCCCCAAGAAGATTTAGAGATTTTCCCCTTTAATTTGAAATCTACTTTTTCATTAAAATCAACATTATAAGAAACCCCAACTACAATTATACTTTTGCAATGAGGAAATGTACTTTTCGGGTCTATTCTTTTATCTAAATCCTTTTCTTCAAACTCTGTTTCTCTATTATTTTCTCTTCTTTCATAAAGATAATCTTTCAAATCATCTAATCTGTTAGAATCTGTGAACCCTATAATATCAATTCCTACCTCTTGGGATTTTTGTATGATATATTGTTTTAAATTCATGCTAATCTTCCTTTATTTTTATTTATAATTATTATATCATTTAATAGAAAGCATATAATCTAAAATAAAACTTGGAGGTAATCTTTTGAAAAAGTGGTACAATAAACTCTTTTTAAATGATATAAGAAACGCTGTGGAAAAATATAATATGCTAGAAAATACCGATAAAATAATAGTAGGCCTTTCTGGAGGAAAGGATAGCATCTTCTTACTTTATTCTCTATTACTTTTAAGAGAAAATTCATATTTAAACTTTGATATAATAGGACTTCATATAGACATAGGTATAGGAATAGATATGTCAAATGTGGAAATATTTTGTAGAGAAAACAAAATTCCTTATATACACGAAAATATTCATATCATAGATAAAATATTTGAAGATAAAAAGAGTCCTTGCTATCTCTGCTCAAAGATGAAAAGAGGCGCTATGGCAAGAATTGCAAAAAACAACAACGTAAACAAAATAGCCCTAGGACATCACAAAACAGA